>NZ_AMXG01000021.1:0-159373 GCF_000313235.1 Pseudomonas sp. PAMC 26793 | reverse complement strand
GCGCTTGACTGCGAGACAGACACGTCGAGCAGGTACGAAAGTAGGTCTTAGTGATCCGGTGGTTCTGTATGGAAGGGCCATCGCTCAACGGATAAAAGGTACTCCGGGGATAACAGGCTGATACCGCCCAAGAGTTCATATCGACGGCGGTGTTTGGCACCTCGATGTCGGCTCATCACATCCTGGGGCTGAAGCCGGTCCCAAGGGTATGGCTGTTCGCCATTTAAAGTGGTACGCGAGCTGGGTTTAGAACGTCGTGAGACAGTTCGGTCCCTATCTGCCGTGGACGTTTGAGATTTGAGAGGGGCTGCTCCTAGTACGAGAGGACCGGAGTGGACGAACCTCTGGTGTTCCGGTTGTCACGCCAGTGGCATTGCCGGGTAGCTATGTTCGGAATAGATAACCGCTGAAAGCATCTAAGCGGGAAACTAGCCTCAAGATGAGATCTCACTGGAACCTTGAGTTCCCTGAAGGGCCGTCGAAGACTACGACGTTGATAGGTTGGGTGTGTAAGCGCTGTGAGGCGTTGAGCTAACCAATACTAATTGCCCGTGAGGCTTGACCATATAACACCCAAGCAATTTGTATGCTTCGAGCTGAAAAGCGAAAGAGCACCAGATTGCGGTGTGTGAAGACGAAACGAACCGAAAGTTCGAATCTCACAAAACACCGAAAGCTATCACATACCCAATTTGCTGAAGCGAGGCCAACTGGTCACGACTCAGTACCCGAATTTCTTGACGACCATAGAGCATTGGAACCACCTGATCCCATCCCGAACTCAGCAGTGAAACGATGCATCGCCGATGGTAGTGTGGGGTTTCCCCATGTGAGAGTAGGTCATCGTCAAGATTAAATTCCGAAGCCCCTGATTGCTAACGCAATCAGGGGTTTTGTTTTGGGCGGTCGGAAAGTATGGCGGGCGAAGACTGTCATTGTCTTGAATGCTAAAGTCCTGCCTTTCTATGCAATGGCCCTACGCATGGCTATCATGCGTGCCTCATTGTGAGGCGAGACTTGCATGCTGACGTTGTTGAAACTTCTAAAAGATGGTCGATTCCACTCCGGGGAAGCGCTTGGTGCTGCCTTGGGCGTCAGTCGCAGTGCTGTATGGAAACAGCTTCAGCATCTCGAGGCGGAATTGAATCTCTCTATCCATAAAGTTCGCGGCAGGGGATATCAGTTGGCTACGCCCCTGGTGTTGTTGAGTGCTGATGAAATTGCTCGACACATACCGCCTCCTGCATGGACTGTTCATATCTCGGACTCCATTGACTCTACTAATGCCGAAGCGTTGCGGCTTATCGAGGCTGGCCGCACTGCGCCATTTCTTGTGCTTTCGGAGCAGCAAACTGCCGGCAGGGGGAGGCGAGGGCGTAAGTGGGTCAGTCCTTTCGCTCAGAACGTGTACTACAGCCTCGTGCTGCGGATCGACGGCGGCATGCGTCAGTTGGAGGGCCTAAGCCTTGTAGTCGGACTTGCAGTTATGCAGGCGCTGCGGGATGCGGGTGTTCGCAATGCTGGGTTGAAGTGGCCTAATGACGTTTTGGTTGGGCAGAAAAAGATAGCCGGAATTCTCCTGGAGCTGATCGGGGATCCTGCTGATGTTTGTCACGTCGTCCTCGGTATTGGCATTAATGTGAATATGCAAAAAGCGGATGAGGTCGATCAGCAATGGACCTCCGTGCAATTGGAGACTGGCAATGCTGTCGATCGTAACTACCTGGTAGCGCGTCTTGGTGTGCAACTGCAGGCTTATCTTGAGCGACACCGGCTGTCCGGCTTTTCCGCGATCCAGGGTGAGTGGGAACAGAGCCATTTATGGCAGGGCCGGCCGGTATCGCTCATCGCTGGTGTGAATCAGATCGATGGAGTGGTATTGGGGATCGACGGGCAGGGTGCGTTAAGGTTGAGCGTGGACGGTGTCGAAAAAGTCTATAGCGGTGGTGAGCTAAGCCTGAGGTTGCGTGATGATTCTTGAGCTCGACTGTGGGAACAGCTTTATCAAATGGCGGGTGCTTGAGTCAGATAAGGCGCGCATCTTTGCCGAGGGTGTCGTTGGGTCGGATGCCTCGTTGATCGAAAGCCTGTTCGCTCTCACGGGGCTTGCGCTAAGGGACTGTCGGTTGGTGAGTGTTCGAGCCTCGGATGAGACGAATCAGCTCGTGACTACCCTGGTGGAGGCGTTTGGCGTGAAGGTCCTATGTGCTACTTCGGCAAGGCAGATGGGTGGGGTTAGGAACGGGTACGAAGACTTCGAGCGCCTTGGGCTGGATCGCTGGCTCGCAATGTTGGGTGGTTTTCAGTTGGCGCGGGGTGCGTGCCTGGTGCTTGATTTTGGCACTGCAGCAACAGCGGACTTCATTGCTGCGGACGGTGAGCATCTCGGAGGCTTTATTTGCCCCGGCATGCCGCTGATGCGTAACCAGTTGCGAACACATACGCGAAAAATACGCTATGACGATATTGCCGCCGAGCGCGCCCTTGAGGCTCTGTCTCCGGGGCGTACAACCGTGGAGGCGGTAGAGCGTGGCTGTACGCTCATGCTGAGAGGGTTTGTACTGACTCAGCTGGAATTGGCTCGAAGCTACTGGGGGGGCGACTTCACTGTCTTTCTCACCGGCGGCGACGCCGAGTTGGTGGCTGACGCGGTGCCTCATGGGAGGCTCGTCCCTGATCTGGTTTTTGTTGGCTTGGCGATGGCGTGCCCTTTGTCCTGAGGTTTTTATGCGTTGGCTGTTTCTGCTTTTGCTGGTCCTCAATGTCTTCTATTACATCTGGCATCAGCAGGAGGCTCCTCTGCGCGCTAAAGATGTCACGCCTTTGGCGCTCTATCGTGGCTCTCAGCAAGATATCAAGCTGCTAAGCGAATCGGCTGATGCGATGGTGCGGCGAGACAAGGCAAAGACGCTTGAAGCGCAGCCCACATGTCTGTACATCGGCGGCCTGGCCGATCAGAAAGAGGTCGAATCCGTTGAGCAGCGCCTTACAAGCCTTGATATAAAGGTCAAACTGCAATCTCTGAGCCTGCCTGATGCTCCCGGGTACTGGCTGCGAGTAGCCCCTGAAAGCAGGCGCTTGGCCGACGATCTGCCCTTTGAAAACCTTGCTAATGAATTCAATGAGTTAAAACATAAAATAATGCCGTGCGAAGGCATTGCAACCTTCGAATAGTTTGCATAGAATGGCGCCCGCTTCGCAGTGAAGACCTCTTGGGTCGACAAGGTGGAACGAAGGTCAACGCAGCTAACCTCATATTTTTAAATGAGAAAGTGGTTGACAGAAGGCTGGCATGATGTAGAATGCCGGCTCGCTTAGGAGGGGTTCCCGAGCGGCCAAAGGGATCAGACTGTAAATCTGACGTCTACGACTTCGAAGGTTCGAATCCTTCCCCCTCCACCATTTTAGCGTGAGCTGCAAGCTCCGCGGGTATAGTTTAGTGGTAGAACCTCAGCCTTCCAAGCTGATGATGCGGGTTCGATTCCCGCTACCCGCTCCAAGTTTGCAGGTTGTGCAAGTTGTTTCGCTCTTGTAGCTCAGTTGGTAGAGCACACCCTTGGTAAGGGTGAGGTCAGCGGTTCAAATCCGCTCAAGAGCTCCATATAACAAGGCAGATATGAAAATATCTGCCTTTGTTTTAACAGCTACCTCTGATTGATTCTGTGCTCTCTCGTGATTTTGTTTGGGTAGGTTGCGGGTTCGCAGGGGTTTGTTGTTGTAAAGTCTTTTTCAGATCGGCATAATTGTCGGCCTGATTTTGTTTTAGGTCAGTAGCTCAATTGGCAGAGCGACGGTCTCCAAAACCGTAGGTTGGGGGTTCGATTCCCTCCTGACCTGCCAGATTCACTTGGTGTGTCTGGCTTTCTTTTCACAGGATCTTCATAGATGACTCCTAAGGCTGAAGCTCAAGGCTCTCGCTTCGATCTGCTCAAGTGGCTTGTAGTAGTCGCTGTTGTGGTGGTAGGCGTTGTTGGCAACCAGTACTACTCTGGGTCGCCAATCCTGTACCGTGTCCTCGCATTGCTCGCCCTCGCTGCTGTCGCTGCCTTTGTTGGCCTGCAGACTGCAAAAGGCAAGTCGTTTGCGGTCCTGGTGAAGGAAGCTCGTACCGAGATCCGTAAAGTCGTTTGGCCGACTCGCCAAGAAACCACGCAGACCACGTTGATCGTGGTAGCTGTTGTTCTGGTTATGGCGTTGCTGTTGTGGGGGCTCGACTCCCTGCTCGGCTGGCTTGTTTCCTTGATTGTTGGCTAAGGGTGTCCCGTGGCTAAGCGTTGGTACGTTGTGCATGCTTACTCGGGTTACGAGAAGCATGTCATGCGCTCTTTGCTAGAGCGCGTAAAGCTGGCAGGCATGGAAGATGGCTTCGGCGAAATTCTGGTTCCCACTGAAGAAGTGGTTGAAATGCGTAATGGCCAGAAACGCAAAAGCGAGCGCAAGTTCTTCCCTGGCTACGTGCTGGTTCAAATGGACATGAATGAGGGTACTTGGCACTTGGTCAAGGACACTCCTCGCGTCATGGGTTTCATCGGCGGTACCGCTGATAAACCTGCTCCGATCACTGACAAAGAGGCAGAAGCAATTCTGCGCCGCGTTGCTGACGGTAGCGACAAACCCAAGCCGAAGACGTTGTTCGAGCCGGGTGAGGTTGTTCGTGTTACAGATGGTCCGTTTGCAGATTTTAACGGCACTGTCGAAGAAGTTAACTACGAAAAGAGCCGGATCCAAGTGGCAGTGCTCATTTTCGGTCGCTCTACTCCGGTAGAGCTAGAGTTCAGCCAGGTCGAAAAAGTCTAGCTGAGCAAGCATCCCAACCCCGCAGCCTTAGGCTGTGGGGTTTTGTCGTCACTGGGATAAACGCGCAAGTAACCGGGGAGCCTTTCGAGGCGTTCGAACCCGTAATTGGAGTGCCTCATGGCCAAGAAGATTACCGCTTACATCAAGCTGCAAGTGAAGGCCGCTCAGGCCAACCCAAGCCCACCTGTTGGTCCAGCTCTGGGTCAGCACGGCGTGAACATCATGGAATTCTGCAAGGCCTTCAACGCCCGTACTCAGGGTATTGAACCAGGTCTGCCGACTCCAGTGATCATCACTGTATACAGCGACCGTAGCTTCACCTTCGAAACCAAGTCGACCCCGGCTTCGGTTCTGTTGAAGAAAGCTGCTGGTCTGACTAGCGGTTCCGCTCGTCCTAACACCGTTAAGGTTGGCACCGTGACCCGTGCTCAGCTGGAAGAAATCGCGAAAACCAAAAACGCGGATCTGACTGCAGCTGATATGGATGCAGCCGTGCGTACCATCGCCGGTTCTGCTCGTAGCATGGGCCTTAACGTGGAGGGTGTGTAATGGCTAAGCTGACCAAGCGCCAAAAGGCTATCGCCGGCAAAATCGAA
This sequence comes from Pseudomonas sp. PAMC 26793, assembly GCF_000313235.1. Taxonomy (NCBI): domain Bacteria; kingdom Pseudomonadati; phylum Pseudomonadota; class Gammaproteobacteria; order Pseudomonadales; family Pseudomonadaceae; genus Pseudomonas; species Pseudomonas sp. PAMC 26793. The sequence continues at coordinate 153,980 of NZ_AMXG01000021.1, read as the reverse complement.
GCGGGCAAGTCCTACAACTTTGTAGACGCTGCTGCCCTGCTGACCGAGCTGTCGACTGTCAAGTTCAGCGAGTCTGTTGACGTTGCTGTAAACCTGGGCGTTGACCCACGTAAATCCGACCAGGTCGTTCGTAGCGCTACTGTGCTGCCACACGGTACTGGCAAGACTGTACGTGTAGCTGTCTTCACCCAAGGCCCAGCAGCTGAAGCTGCTCTGGCCGCCGGCGCTGATCGCGTTGGCATGGACGACCTGGCTGCCGAAATGAAAGGCGGCGACCTGAACTATGACGTCGTAATTGCTTCCCCGGATGCAATGCGCGTTGTAGGTCAGTTGGGTCAGATCCTCGGTCCACGTGGTCTGATGCCTAACCCTAAAGTCGGCACCGTAACTCCAGACGTAGCTACCGCGGTAAAAAACGCCAAGGCTGGTCAGGTTCGTTATCGCACCGACAAAAACGGCATCATTCACACCTCCGTTGGCAAAGTCGGCTTTGATGCCGTCAAGCTGAAGGAAAACGTTGAAGCCCTGATCGCTGATCTGAAGCGTATCAAGCCAGCTTCCTCGAAAGGTATCTACGTCAAGCGCGTTACCCTGAGCACCACTATGGGCCCAGGTCTGGTCATCGACCAAGGCTCGCTGGACGTATAAGACACAAATTGGCGCAAGTAATTGCGCCAATTGAAAGATTGGGGTCCCTGCCTGGCGGGGGCTATCCAAGACCGTAGGCGACGCAAGTCTTAAACCACAAGCCTACGCAGATGGTGCTCCCGGTTCCTTACCGAATCAGACACCAAAACGACATCCGGCCCAGGCCAGATGAAACGGTAACAAGCAGGAGTTAAACCCGTGGCAATTAATCTCGAAGACAAGAAGGCCATCGTCGCTGAAGTCAACGAGGCTGCCAAAGCTGCTCTGTCCGCTGTCGTGGCTGATGCCCGTGGTGTGACAGTAGGCGCTATGACCGGACTCCGTAAAGAGGCTCGTGAAGCTGGCGTATACGTACGTGTTGTACGTAACACCCTGCTCAAGCGCGCTGTTGCTGACACTGAATACAGTGTCCTCAACGACGTGTTCACCGGCCCGACTCTGATCGCGTTCTCCAAAGAACATCCAGGCGCTGCTGCCCGTTTGTTCAAAGAATTCGCCAAGAGTCAGGATAAGTTCGAGATCAAGGCAGCTGCGTTCGAGGGCAAGTTCCTCGCAGCTAACCAAATCGACGTACTGGCAACACTGCCGACCCGTAACGAAGCTATTTCTCAGCTGATGAGCGTGATTCAAGGCGCTACCAGCAAGTTGGCTCGTACTCTGGCCGCAGTTCGCGAGCAAAAAGAAGCTGCCGCAGCCTAAGGCTGAGCATCTCCTCTCGCGTATTTTTGTTTATTTCGATGGCCGCGTAGGCCGTCCCCCAATTCAGGAATTACAGCAATGTCTATCTCCCAAGACGATATCCTCAACGCCGTAGCTGAAATGTCGGTTCTGCAGGTTGTTGAGCTGATCAAAGCTTTCGAAGAAAAATTCGGTGTTTCCGCTGCCGCTGCTTCGGCTGGCCCAGCTGTTGCTGCTGTTGCTGCTGAAGAGCAAACCGAATTCAACGTCATGCTGCTGGAAGCTGGCGAGAAGAAAGTAAACGTGATCAAGGCAGTACGTGAACTGACCGGTCTGGGCCTGAAAGAAGCCAAGGCAGTAGTTGACGGTGCCCCTGCCCAGGTTCTGGAAGCAGTGTCGAAAGACGCAGCTGACAAAGCTAAAGCAGTGCTGGAAGAAGCAGGCGCTAAAGTCGAGCTGAAGTAAGCATCGACCTTGCGTCTCCAGCCCAAGCGTTAAGCTGAAGGCTGATGGCTGGTGGCTCTTGCCACCGGCCTTTTTCCGTTATTGGCAATCGACTCGGTCGTCGCCTCTAACGCGCTGTAACCACCCGATGCGGTGGTGCAAACCATGGGGTTTGCAAGATTTTCTGGCTGCTCCCGTCGGGAGGGGCCAAACAAGCAGGTGACCAAGCTGGGGAACGCTGATGGCTTACTCATATACTGAGAAAAAACGTATCCGCAAGGACTTTAGCAAGTTGCCGGACGTCATGGATGTCCCGTACCTTCTGGCTATCCAGCTGGATTCGTATCGTGAATTCTTGCAGGCGGGAGCGACCAAAGATCAGTTCCGCGACGTGGGCCTGCATGCGGCCTTCAAATCCGTTTTCCCGATCATCAGCTACTCCGGCAATGCTGCGCTGGAGTACGTCGGTTATCGCCTGGGCGAACCGGCATTTGATGTCAAAGAATGCGTGTTGCGCGGTGTTACGTACGCCGTACCTTTGCGGGTAAAAGTCCGTCTGATCATCTTCGACAAAGAGTCGTCGAACAAAGCGATCAAGGACATCAAAGAGCAAGAAGTCTACATGGGTGAAATCCCCCTGATGACTGAGAACGGTACCTTCGTTATCAACGGTACCGAGCGCGTTATCGTTTCCCAGCTGCACCGTTCCCCGGGCGTGTTCTTCGACCACGACCGCGGCAAGACGCACAGCTCCGGCAAGCTCCTGTACTCCGCGCGGATCATTCCGTACCGCGGTTCGTGGTTGGACTTCGAGTTCGACCCGAAAGACTGCGTGTTCGTGCGTATCGACCGTCGTCGCAAGCTGCCGGCCTCGGTACTGCTGCGCGCGCTCGGCTATACCACTGAGCAAGTGCTGGATGCCTTCTATACCACTAACGTATTCCACCTGAGCGGCGAAACCCTCAGCCTGGAACTGGTGCCTCAGCGCCTGCGTGGTGAGATTGCCGTTCTGGACATCCAGGACGAAAAAGGCAAGGTCATCGTTGAAGCCGGCCGCCGTATTACCGCGCGCCACATCAACCAGATCGAAAAAGCCGGTATCAAGACGCTGGAAGTGCCTCTGGACTACGTCCTGGGTCGCACCACCGCCAAGGTCATCGTGCACCCGGCCACCGGCGAAATCCTGGCTGAATGCAACACCGAGCTGAACACCGAGATCCTGGCGAAAATCGCCAAGTCCCAGGTTGTTCGCATCGAGACCCTGTACACCAACGACATCGACTGCGGTCCGTTCGTCTCCGACACCCTGAAGATCGACTCCACCAGCAACCAATTGGAAGCGCTGGTCGAGATCTATCGCATGATGCGTCCTGGCGAGCCACCAACCAAAGACGCTGCCGAGACCCTGTTCAACAACCTGTTCTTCAGCCCTGAGCGCTATGACCTGTCTGCGGTCGGCCGGATGAAGTTCAACCGTCGTATCGGTCGTACCGAGATCGAAGGTTCGGGCGTGCTGTGCAAGGAAGACATCGTCGCGGTACTGAAGACCCTGGTCGACATCCGTAACGGTAAAGGCATCGTCGATGACATCGACCACCTGGGTAACCGTCGTGTTCGCTGCGTAGGCGAAATGGCCGAGAACCAGTTCCGCGTTGGCCTGGTACGTGTTGAGCGTGCGGTCAAAGAGCGCCTGTCGATGGCAGAAAGCGAAGGCCTGATGCCGCAAGACTTGATCAACGCCAAGCCAGTGGCTGCGGCGGTGAAAGAGTTCTTCGGTTCCAGCCAGCTCTCTCAGTTCATGGACCAGAACAACCCGCTCTCCGAGATCACCCACAAGCGCCGTGTTTCCGCACTGGGCCCGGGCGGTCTGACCCGTGAACGTGCAGGCTTTGAAGTTCGTGACGTACACCCGACTCACTATGGTCGTGTATGCCCGATTGAAACGCCGGAAGGTCCGAACATCGGCCTGATCAACTCCCTGGCTGCTTATGCGCGCACCAACCAGTATGGCTTCCTCGAGAGCCCGTACCGTGTGGTGAAAGACGCACTGGTCACCGACGAGATCGTGTTCCTGTCCGCCATCGAAGAAGCTGATCACGTGATCGCTCAGGCTTCGGCCACGATGAACGACAAGAAAATGCTGATCGACGAGCTGGTAGCTGTTCGTCACTTGAACGAGTTCACCGTCAAGGCGCCGGAAGACGTCACCTTGATGGACGTATCGCCGAAGCAGGTAGTTTCGGTTGCAGCGTCGCTGATCCCGTTCCTGGAGCACGATGACGCCAACCGTGCGTTGATGGGTTCCAACATGCAGCGTCAAGCTGTGCCGACCCTGCGCGCTGACAAGCCGCTGGTAGGTACCGGCATGGAGCGTAACGTAGCCCGTGACTCCGGCGTTTGCGTCGTGGCTCGTCGTGGTGGCGTGATCGACTCCGTTGATGCCAGCCGTATCGTGGTTCGTGTTGCCGATGACGAAGTTGAAACTGGTGAAGCCGGTGTCGACATCTACAACCTGACCAAATACACCCGCTCCAACCAGAACACCTGCATCAACCAGCGTCCGCTGGTGAGCAAGGGTGATCGGGTTCAGCGCAGCGACATCATGGCAGACGGTCCGTCCACCGATATGGGTGAGCTGGCACTGGGCCAGAACATGCGCATCGCGTTCATGGCCTGGAACGGTTACAACTTCGAAGACTCCATCTGCCTGTCCGAGCGTGTGGTTCAGGAAGATCGTTTCACCACGATCCACATTCAGGAACTGACCTGTGTGGCTCGTGACACCAAGCTTGGGCCAGAGGAAATCACTGCAGACATCCCGAACGTGGGTGAAGCTGCACTGAACAAGCTGGACGAAGCCGGTATCGTTTACGTAGGTGCTGAAGTTGGCGCAGGCGACATTCTGGTGGGTAAGGTCACTCCGAAAGGCGAGACCCAACTGACTCCGGAAGAGAAGCTGTTGCGTGCCATCTTCGGTGAAAAAGCCAGCGACGTTAAAGACACTTCCCTGCGTGTACCTACCGGTACCAAAGGCACTGTCATCGACGTACAGGTCTTCACCCGTGACGGCGTTGAGCGTGATGCTCGTGCACTGTCCATCGAGAAGACTCAACTCGACGAGATCCGTAAGGACCTGAACGAAGAGTTCCGTATCGTTGAAGGCGCAACCTTCGAACGTCTGCGTTCCGCCCTGGTAGGCCACAAGGCTGAAGGCGGCGCAGGTCTGAAGAAGGGGCAGGACATCACCGACGAAGTACTCGACGGTCTTGAGCACGGCCAGTGGTTCAAACTGCGCATGGCTGAGGATGCTCTGAACGAGCAGCTCGAGAAGGCCCAGGCCTACATCGTTGATCGTCGCCGTCTGCTGGACGACAAGTTCGAAGACAAGAAGCGCAAGCTGCAGCAGGGCGATGACCTGGCTCCAGGCGTGCTGAAAATCGTCAAGGTTTACCTGGCAATCCGTCGCCGCATCCAGCCGGGCGACAAGATGGCCGGTCGTCACGGTAACAAAGGTGTGGTCTCTGTGATCATGCCGGTTGAAGACATGCCGCACGATGCCAATGGCACCCCGGTCGACGTCGTCCTCAACCCGTTGGGCGTACCTTCGCGTATGAACGTTGGTCAGATCCTTGAAACCCACCTGGGCCTCGCGGCCAAAGGTTTGGGCGAGAAGATCAACCGTATGATCGAAGAGCAGCGCAAGGTTGCTGACCTGCGCAAGTTCCTGCACGAGATCTACAACGAGATCGGCGGTCGCAACGAAGAGCTGGATACCTTCTCCGACCAGGAAATCCTGGATCTGGCGAAGAACCTGCGCGGTGGCGTTCCAATGGCTACCCCGGTGTTCGACGGTGCCAAGGAAAGCGAAATCAAGGCCATGCTGAAACTGGCAGACCTGCCAGAAAGCGGCCAGATGCAGCTGTTCGACGGCCGTACCGGCAACAAGTTTGAGCGCCCGGTTACTGTTGGCTACATGTACATGCTGAAGCTGAACCACTTGGTAGACGACAAGATGCACGCTCGTTCTACCGGTTCGTACAGCCTGGTTACCCAGCAGCCGCTGGGTGGTAAGGCTCAGTTCGGTGGTCAGCGTTTCGGGGAGATGGAGGTCTGGGCACTGGAAGCATACGGTGCTGCTTACACTCTGCAAGAAATGCTCACAGTGAAGTCGGACGATGTGAACGGTCGGACCAAGATGTACAAAAACATCGTGGACGGCGATCACCGTATGGAGCCGGGCATGCCCGAGTCCTTCAACGTGTTGATCAAAGAAATTCGTTCCCTCGGCATCGATATCGATCTGGAAACCGAATAACACGTGACGCGAATCGAGAGCGGGGCTGTTTAGCCCGCTCTCTGCTCCGCCAGGAGGAAAGGCCTTGAAAGACCTACTGAATTTGCTGAAAAACCAGGGTCAAGTCGAAGAGTTCGACGCCATCCGTATTGGATTGGCATCGCCTGAGATGATCCGTTCGTGGTCGTTCGGTGAAGTTAAAAAGCCGGAAACCATCAACTACCGTACGTTCAAACCAGAACGTGACGGCCTGTTCTGCGCCAAGATCTTTGGCCCGGTAAAGGATTACGAGTGCCTGTGCGGTAAGTACAAGCGCTTGAAGCACCGTGGTGTGATCTGCGAGAAGTGCGGCGTTGAAGTCGCACTGGCCAAGGTTCGTCGTGAGCGCATGGCGCACATCGAACTGGCTTCGCCGGTTGCCCACATCTGGTTCCTGAAATCGCTGCCGTCCCGTATCGGCTTGCTGATGGACATGACCCTGCGTGATATCGAACGCGTTCTCTACTTCGAGAGCTATGTCGTTATCGATCCAGGCATGACCACCCTTGAAAAAGGTCAGCTGCTTAACGACGAGCAGTACTTCGAAGCGCTGGAAGAGTTCGGCGACGATTTCGATGCCCGCATGGGTGCCGAAGCTGTCCGTGAACTGCTGCACGCTATCGACCTGGAACACGAGATTGGCCGTCTGCGTGAAGAAATTCCGCAAACCAACTCCGAAACCAAGATCAAGAAACTGTCCAAGCGTCTGAAGTTGATGGAAGCCTTCCAGGGTTCCGGCAACTTGCCAGAGTGGATGGTGCTGACCGTTCTGCCGGTTCTGCCGCCAGACCTGCGTCCGCTGGTACCGTTGGATGGCGGTCGCTTCGCGACTTCCGACCTCAACGACCTGTACCGTCGCGTGATCAACCGTAACAACCGCTTGAAGCGTCTGCTCGACCTGTCCGCTCCGGACATCATCGTGCGCAACGAAAAGCGTATGTTGCAAGAGGCTGTCGATGCCCTGCTCGACAACGGTCGTCGTGGCCGCGCTATCACCGGTTCGAACAAGCGTCCTCTGAAATCCTTGGCTGACATGATCAAGGGTAAGCAGGGTCGTTTCCGTCAGAACTTGCTCGGTAAGCGTGTTGACTACTCTGGTCGTTCGGTAATTACCGTAGGCCCGACCCTGCGTCTGCACCAGTGCGGTCTGCCGAAGAAGATGGCTCTCGAGCTGTTCAAGCCGTTCATTTTCGGCAAGCTGGAAATGCGTGGTCTCGCGACCACCATCAAGGCCGCCAAGAAAATGGTCGAGCGCGAACTGCCAGAGGTTTGGGACGTTCTCGCTGAAGTGATCCGTGAACACCCGGTTCTCCTCAACCGTGCACCGACCCTTCACCGTCTGGGTATCCAGGCGTTTGAACCGGTACTGATCGAAGGTAAGGCTATCCAGCTGCACCCTCTGGTCTGTGCTGCGTACAACGCCGACTTCGACGGCGACCAAATGGCCGTGCACGTACCGCTGACGCTGGAAGCCCAGCTGGAAGCGCGTGCGTTGATGATGTCGACCAACAACATTCTGTCGCCAGCCAACGGTGAGCCAATCATCGTTCCGTCGCAGGACGTTGTATTGGGTCTGTACTACATGACTCGTGAAGCGATCAACGCCAAGGGCGAAGGTCGTGTGTTCGCGGATCTGCAGGAAGTTGACCGTGTGTTCCGTGCCGGCGAAGCCGCACTGCACGCCAAGGTTAAAGTCCGCATCCACGAAACCATCAACGATCGTGACGGTGGCAGCGTCAAGAACACCCGTATCGTCGACACCACTGTCGGCCGTGCGCTGTTGTTCCAGGTTGTTCCACCTGGCCTGTCGTACGACGTGGTCAACCAGCCAATGAAGAAAAAGGCGATTTCCAAGCTGATCAACCAGTGCTACCGCGTGGTTGGTTTGAAAGAGACCGTTATCTTCGCTGACCAGTTGATGTACACCGGTTTTGCTTATTCGACCATTTCCGGCGTTTCCATCGGTGTTAACGACTTCGTTATCCCGGACGAGAAAGCCGCCATCATCGGTGCTGCTACCGATGAAGTGAAAGAGATCGAAAGCCAGTACGCCTCCGGCCTGGTAACCCAGGGCGAGAAGTACAACAAAGTGATCGACCTTTGGTCCAAGGCCAACGACGAAGTGTCGAAGGCGATGATGTCGAACCTCTCGAAAGAGCGCGTTATCGACCGTCATGGCGTAGAAGTCGATCAAGAGTCGTTCAACTCGATGTACATGATGGCCGACTCGGGCGCACGGGGTTCTGCTGCGCAGATCCGTCAGCTCGCCGGTATGCGTGGCCTGATGGCCAAGCCGGACGGTTCCATCATCGAAACGCCGATTACTGCGAACTTCCGTGAAGGTTTGAGCGTACTTCAGTACTTCATCTCGACTCACGGTGCTCGTAAAGGTCTGGCGGATACCGCGTTGAAAACCGCTAACTCCGGTTACCTGACTCGTCGTCTGGTAGACGTTGCACAAGACTTGGTTGTGACTGAAGTTGACTGCGGTACCGAGCACGGTCTGCTGATGACTCCGCACATCGAAGGCGGCGACGTTGTAGAGCCGTTGGGTGAGCGCGTACTGGGTCGAGTAATCGCCCGTGACGTATTCAAGCCAGGTACCGAGGAAATCATCGTTCCTGCCGGCACCCTGGTAGATGAGAAGTGGGTCGAGTTCATCGAACTCAACAGCATCGACGAAGTGATTGTTCGCTCGCCGATCAGCTGCGAAACCCGCTACGGCATTTGCGCCAAGTGCTACGGCCGTGACTTGGCTCGTGGTCACCAGGTGAACATCGGTGAAGCGGTCGGCGTTATCGCCGCCCAGTCCATCGGTGAGCCGGGTACCCAGCTGACCATGCGTACGTTCCACATCGGTGGTGCGGCGAGCCGGACCTCCGCAGCCGACAGCGTTCAGGTGAAGAATGGCGGTACCGTCCGTCTGCACAACCTGAAGCACGTTGAGCGAGTGGATGGCCACCTGGTGGCTGTGTCCCGTTCCGGTGAGCTGGCAATCGCTGATGACTACGGTCGTGAGCGTGAGCGTTACAAGCTGCCGTACGGTGCTGTGATTTCGGTTAAAGAAGGTGACAAGGTCGACGCTGGCGCAATCGTGGCCAAGTGGGATCCGCACACTCACCCAATCGTTACCGAAATGAAAGGTACCGTGACCTACGTGGGCATGGAAGAAGGCATCACGATCAAGCGTCAGACTGACGAATTGACCGGTATGACCAACATTGAAGTACTCGACGCCAAAGACCGTCCAGCTGCAGGCAAAGATATCCGTCCTGCTGTGAAGATGGTTGATGACAACGGCAAGGATCTGTTGCTGCCAGGCACTGACGTTATCGCTCAGTACTTCCTGCCAGCCAACGCCCTGGTCGGTGTTGCGGATGGTGCGAAGATCGCGATCGGTGATGTTATCGCTCGTATCCCGCAAGAAACTTCGAAGACCCGTGACATCACCGGTGGTCTGCCGCGTGTTGCCGACTTGTTCGAAGCTCGTCGTCCGAAAGAAGCGTCGATTCTGGCTGAAGTCAGCGGCACCATCGCGTTCGGTAAAGAGACCAAAGGTAAGCGCCGTCTGGTCATTACCCCGAACGACGGTAGCGATCCGTACGAAGAGCTGATTCCGAAGTGGCGTCACCTGAACGTCTTCGAAGGCGAACAGGTAAACCGCGGCGAAGTTATCTCCGACGGCCCGAGCGATCCACACGACATCCTGCGTCTGCTGGGTGTGAGTGCGCTGGCCAAGTACATCGTTAACGAGATCCAGGACGTTTACCGTCTGCAAGGCGTGAAGATCAACGATAAGCACATCGAGACCATCCTGCGTCAGATGCTGCGTAAAGTTGAAATCGCTGAATCCGGCGATTCGAGTTTCATCAAGGGCGACCAGATGGAACTGACTCACGTACTGGTAGAGAACGAGCGCCTGGCGAACGACGAGAAATTCGTTTCCAAGTTCACTCGTGTGTTGCTGGGTATCACCAAGGCGTCGTTGTCCACTGAGTCGTTCATCTCGGCGGCCTCCTTCCAAGAGACCACTCGCGTACTGACCGAAGCAGCGGTAACCGGCAAGCGCGATTACCTGCGCGGCCTGAAAGAAAACGTGGTTGTGGGTCGTCTGATCCCGGCCGGTACCGGCTTGGCCTACCACAGCGAGCGTAAGCGCCGCCGTGAACTCGACAAGCCGCTGCGCGTAAGCGCCAGTGAAGTGGAAGCTGCACTGACCGAAGCGCTGAACTCAAGCGGTAACTGAGTTCTGCGGTAAATAAGACCGGGCCCTGGCAGCCCCGTTCGTCGGATCGAGACAGATTTGTCCCGGTTCGATGGAGGGGGAGGTCGGGGCCTTGCCTTGACTGGGGACAAGATCCTCTTTAGACTCTTGTACCCCTAAATTTGGCGGGAATTCGTTCCTGCCATTTTGCTTTTCTTGCAAGACAATAGCGTCGCAAGACAACAGTGGAGCTAGTAGATGGCAACTATCAACCAGCTGGTACGTCAGCCGCGTAAGCGTATCGTCGAGAAATCCGACGTGCCTGCGCTGCAGAACTGCCCGCAACGTCGTGGCGTATGCACTCGCGTGTATACCACTACGCCGAAAAAACCTAACTCGGCACTGCGTAAAGTATGCCGTGTGCGCCTGACCAACGGTTTCGAGGTTTCCTCGTACATCGGCGGTGAAGGCCATAACCTGCAAGAGCACAGCGTGGTACTGATCCGCGGCGGTCGTGTAAAAGACTTGCCAGGTGTTCGTTACCACACCGTACGCGGCTCCTTGGATACTTCCGGCGTTAAAGGTCGTAACCAGGGTCGTTCGAAGTACGGTACCAAGAAGCCTAAGTAGTAGCGGCTTTTTGTAAAACTGAATCATCTTATTTTCTGAGTCGATAAGAGTAAGGTCGGAGGCGTCCCGAAAGGGCACCGATTCCGAGCGAACCTGAAGACCGTTTGAGGGCTTATCCATGCCAAGAAGACGCGTAGCAGCCAAGCGCGAAGTGCTTGACGATCCAAAATACGGAAGCCAAATTCTGGCCAAGTTCATGAACCACGTGATGGAGAGCGGCAAGAAAGCCGTTGCCGAGCGTATCGTTTATGGCGCGCTGGAAAAGGTTAAAGAACGCAAGAACAGCGACCCCCTGGAAATCTTCGAGAAAGCTCTCGACGCCATCGCTCCGCTGGTCGAAGTGAAGTCGCGCCGTGTAGGCGGTGCTACTTACCAGGTTCCGGTTGAAGTTCGCCCGTCCCGTCGTAACGCTTTGGCAATGCGCTGGTTGGTAGACTTCGCCCGTAAGCGCGGCGAGAAGTCTATGGCCCTGCGTTTGGCTGGCGAACTGTTGGACGCTGCTGAAGGTAAAGGTGCTGCTGTTAAGAAGCGTGAAGACGTGCACCGTATGGCTGAAGCCAACAAAGCTTTCTCGCACTACCGCTTCTAATTCTAGCTTCACTAATTTTGCGAGGGCTTTATGGCTCGTACTACTCCGATTAGTCGCTACCGTAACATCGGTATCGTCGCTCACGTGGATGCTGGTAAAACCACCACCACCGAGCGCGTCCTTTTTTACACCGGCAAAAGTCACAAGATGGGCGAGGTGCATGATGGCGCCGCGACCACAGACTGGATGGTTCAAGAGCAGGAGCGTGGTATTACCATTACTTCTGCTGCTATTACCGCCTTCTGGAAAGGTTCCGAGAAGCAGTACAAAGACGAACACCGCTTCAACGTAATCGATACCCCGGGCCACGTAGACTTCACCATTGAAGTTGAACGTTCCCTGCGCGTACTCGACGGCGCTGTCGTTGTGTTCTGCGGTACCTCGGGTGTTGAGCCTCAGTCGGAAACCGTATGGCGTCAGGCCAACAAGTACGGCGTTCCACGTCTTGTTTACGTAAACAAGATGGACCGTGCTGGTGCAAACTTTCTGCGCGTGATCGGTCAGATCAAGCAGCGTCTGGGTCACACCCCAGTGCCAATCCAGTTGGCTATCGGTTCCGAAGACAACTTCCAGGGGCAGATCGATCTGCTGACCATGGAAGCTGTTTACTGGAACGATGCTGACAAGGGTATGGTTCCTCGTCGCGAAGCTATCCCTGCTGAACTGCAGGAATTGGCTGACGAGTGGCGCAACAACATGGTTGAGGCTGCGGCCGAAGCCAGCGAAGAGCTGATGAACAAGTACCTCGAAGGTGAAGAACTCACCAACGCGGAAATCAAGGCCGCTCTGCGTCAGCGTACTATCGCTGGTGAGATCGTCTTGGCTGTTTGCGGTTCCTCGTTCAAGAACAAGGGCGTTCCCCTGGTTCTCGATGCTGTGATCGACTACCTGCCGGCACCAGTGGATATTCCTGCCATCAAGGGTACTGACCCTGATGACGAGACTATCGAGCTGGAGCGTCATGCAGACGACGCAGAACCGTTCTCCGCTCTGGCATTTAAAATTGCCACTGACCCATTCGTGGGTACTTTGACCTTCGTCCGTGTTTACTCGGGCGTGTTGAACTCCGGCGACGGCGTGATCAACTCGGTTAAAGGCAAGAAAGAGCGCGTGGGTCGTATGGTGCAAATGCACGCAAACGCCCGTGAAGAGATCAAGGAAGTACGCGCTGGTGACATCGCGGCCTTGATCGGCATGAAGGACGTCACCACTGGTGAGACCTTGTGCAACGCTGACAAGCCAATCATCCTGGTTCGCATGGACTTCCCGGAGCCGGTTATTTCGGTTGCCGTTGAGCCTAAGACCAAGGATGACCAGGAAAAAATGGGTATCGCTCTGGGCAAGCTTGCTCAGGAAGATCCATCTTTCCGCGTCAAGACTGATGAAGAGACTGGTCAAACGATCATCTCCGGCATGGGCGAGCTTCACCTGGACATCCTGGTTGACCGGATGCGCCGTGAGTTCAACGTCGAAGCCAACATCGGTAAGCCTCAGGTTTCCTATCGTGAGCGCATCACGAAGAACTGCGAAATCGAAGGCAAATTCGTTCGTCAATCCGGCGGTCGTGGCCAGTTCGGCCATTGCTGGATCCGTTTTGCTCCTGCTGATGAAGGTCAGGAAGGTCTGCAATTCGTGAACGAAGTAGTGGGCGGTGTTGTTCCTAAGGAATACATCCCGGCTATCCAGAAGGGTATCGAAGAGCAGATGAAAAACGGTGTTGTTGCCGGCTATCCGCTCATCGGCCTGAAGGCGACCGTTTTTGACGGTTCTTACCACGACGTCGACTCCAACGAGATGGCGTTTAAGGTGGCTGCTTCCATGGCTACCAAGCAACTGGCCCAGAAGGGCGGTGGTGAGTTGCTTGAGCCAATCATGGCAGTAGAAGTCGTTACGCCTGAAGACTACATGGGTGACGTGATGGGCGACCTTAACCGTCGTCGCGGCATGATCTTGGGTATGGAAGATACGGTTTCCGGCAAAGTGATTCGTGCCGAGGTTCCGTTGGGCGAGATGTTCGGTTATGCGACCGACGTTCGTTCCATGTCTCAGGGTCGCGCAAGCTACTCTATGGAATTCAAAAAATACAACACAGCTCCGGCGCACATCGCTGAAACTGTATCCAAAAAACAAGGCTGATTCAGTCCTTTAGGCAAGGAGTTAATTGTCGTGGCTAAAGAAAAATTTGATCGTTCCCTACCGCACGTAAACGTTGGCACTATCGGCCACGTTGACCACGGTAAAACCACTCTGACCGCTGCTCTGACTCGCGTCTGCTCCGAAGTTTTCGGTTCGGCTCGTGTTGACTTCGACAAGATCGACAGCGCACCAGAAGAAAAAGCTCGTGGTATCACCATCAACACCGCGCACGTTGAGTACAACTCGCTGATCCGTCACTATGCTCACGTTGACTGCCCAGGTCACGCTGACTATGTGAAGAACATGATCACTGGTGCTGCCCAGATGGACGGCGCAATCCTGGTTTGCTCGGCCGCTGATGGTCCGATGCCACAAACCCGTGAGCACATCCTGCTGTCCCGTCAGGTAGGCGTTCCGTACATCGTGGTCTTCCTGAACAAGGCTGACCTGGTAGACGACGCTGAGCTGCTGGAACTGGTTGAGATGGAAGTGCGCGATCTGCTGAGCACTTACGACTTCCCAGGCGACGACACTCCGATCATCATCGGTTCTGCTCGTATGGCTCTGGACGGTCTTGACGACAACGAAATGGGCACCACTGCCGTTCGTAAACTGGTTGAGACTCTGGACAGCTACATCCCAGATCCAGTTCGTGTTATCGACAAGCCGTTCCTGATGCCAATCGAAGACGTATTCTCGATCTCCGGTCGTGGTACTGTTGTAACTGGCCGTATCGAGCGCGGTATCGTTAAGGTTCAAGATCCACTGGAAATCGTTGGTCTGCGTGACACTACCGTCACCACCTGCACCGGTGTTGAAATGTTCCGTAAACTGCTCGACGAAGGTCGTGCAGGCGAGAACTGCGGCGTTCTGCTGCGTGGTACCAAGCGTGACGACGTTGAGCGTGGCCAGGTTCTGGTCAAGCCAGGTTCGGTTAAGCCGCACACTACCTTCGAAGCTGAAGTGTACGTGTTGAGCAAAGAAGAAGGCGGCCGTCACACTCCGTTCTTCAAAGGCTACCGTCCACAGTTCTACTTCCGGACCACTGACGTGACCGGTAACTGCGAACTGCCGGAAGGCGTTGAAATGGTAATGCCAGGCGACAACATCAAAATGGTTGTCACCCTGATCAAAACCATCGCAATGGAAGATGGTCTGCGTTTCGCTATCCGTGAAGGCGGTCGTACCGTCGGCGCTGGCGTCGTAGCCAAAATCATCGCTTAATAAGTGATGACTTGAAAAAGCCCCCGCTCAGCGGGGGCTTTTTTATTGAGTTGACACCCATATGGGGCGTCTATAGAATTGCGCCTCCTTTTAACGGGCGTGTTGCGCTCGCTGGGAATAGCAGCCGGAGTCTGAAATCCAATGGCAAATCAGCAAATTCGTATCAGGTTGAAGGCTTTTGACCACAAACTGATCGACCAATCCACCCAGGAAATCGTGGAAACCGCGAAACGTACTGGTGCTCAAGTGCGTGGTCCAATTCCACTGCCTACCCGTAAAGAGCGGTTCACCGTTCTGGTCTCCCCGCACGTCAACAAAGACGCGCGTGACCAGTACGAGATCCGTACTCATAAGCGCGTGCTGGACATCGTCCTGCCAACGGATAAAACCGTTGATGCACTTATGAAGCTTGATCTGGCGGCCGGTGTGGAAGTACAGATCAGCCTCGGCTAAGACTTGGGTCTTAGTCGTGTAACGCTCTGAAATGGGCGGCCATAGCGGGTGAAAGCCCCGTACACTCATGAGGTTTACAACATGACTATTGGTGTAGTCGGTCGTAAATGCGGTATGACCCGTATTTTCACCGAAGAAGGTGTCTCCATTCCGGTCACGGTCATTGAGATCGAACCGAATCGCGTCACCCAGTTTAAAACTGAAGAAACCGATGGCTATCGTGCAGTGCAAGTCACTGTCGGCGAGCGTCGTGCTTCGCGTGTGACTGCTGCTCAAGCAGGTCACTTCGCTAAAGCAAACGTTGCAGCTGGTCGTACTGTCATGGAGTTCCGTCTTGAAGACGGCGACTACCAGGCTGGCGATCTGATCAACGCTGAAATCTTCGCTGCTGGTCAACTGGTTGATGTAACCGGTCAGTCCAAAGGTAAAGGCTTCCAGGGTACGATCAAGCGTTGGAATTTCCGTGGCCAAGACAACACTCACGGTAACTCCGTTTCCCACCGCGTCCCGGGCTCTATTGGCCAGTGCCAGACTCCTGGTCGTGTATTCAAGGGCAAAAAAATGTCCGGTCATATGGGCGCTGAGCGCGTGACCGTGCAGTCCCTCGAAGTAGTGCGCGTCGACGCTGAACGCAATCTGTTGTTGGTCAAGGGTGCTGTTCCTGGCGCTACTGGCGGCAACCTGGTTGTACGTCCAGCGGCCAAGGCTCGCGGTTAAGGGGAAGCTGACATGCAATTAAATGTAAATGACGCTCAAGCGATCGAAGTTTCCGAACTGACATTTGGCGGCGAATTCAACGAGACGCTGGTTCACCAAGCAGTCGTGGCCTACATGGCCGGCGGCCGTCAAGGTAGCAAGCAGCAAAAGACCCGTTCCGACGTTCGTGGTGGCGGTAAGCGCCCTTGGCGTCAGAAAGGTACTGGCCGTGCTCGTGCCGGTACTATCCGTAGCCCAATCTGGCGTGGCGGCGGTACCACTTTCGCAGCACGTCCACAGGATCACACCCAGAAGCTCAACAAGAAGATGTATCGCGCAGCACTGCGCTCCATCCTTGCTGAACTCGTGCGTACTGATCGTCTGGTCGTGGTTCAGGACTTCGCTGTTGAAGCGCCGAAAACCAAAGATCTGCTGAACAAGCTGAATGGCATGGGCCTGACTGACGTCCTGATCGTGTCTGAAGCTGTTGATCAGAACCTGTACCTGGCTGCTCGCAACCTGCCACACGTTGATGTACGTGACGTGCAAGGTTCCGATCCAGTTAGTCTGATCGCATACGACAAGGTGTTGATCACCGTGTCGGCCGTGAAGAAATTCGAGGAGCTGCTGGGATGAACCAGGAACGCGTATTTAAAGTTCTGCTTGGCCCGCACGTTTCCGAAAAGGCTACGGTTCTGGCTGACAAGAAAGGCCAGTTCGTTTTCAAGGTTGCAACTGACGCAACCAAGCTGGAAATCAAGAAGGCCGTCGAAAGCCTGTTCAGCGTGAAAGTAGAGCGTGTTACTACCCTGAATGTTCTGGGTAAGAGCAAGCGCACTGCTCGCGGTCTGGGCAAGCGTAATGACTGGAAGAAGGCAGTTATCTCCCTTCAGCCAGGCCAAGATCTCGATTTCAGCAGCAGTGCTGAGTAAGGAAGGGGTGCATCATGGCAATCGTTAAATGCAAACCGACTTCCCCTGGCCGCCGTTTTGTGGTCAAGGTGGTCAACCAGGAGCTGCATAAAGGCGCTCCTCACGCACCGCTGCTCGAGAAGAAATCGAAGACTGGTGGTCGTAACAACAATGGTCGTATTACCACTCGTCACATCGGTGGTGGCCATAAACAGCATTATCGTCTGGTCGACTTCCGTCGCAACGACAAAGATGGCATCGCTGCCACTGTCGAGCGTATCGAATACGATCCAAACCGTACTGCTCACATCGCTCTGCTGCTGTACGCAGATGGCGAGCGTCGCTACATCATCGCCCCTAAAGGCGTGAGTGCTGGTGACCAGCTGATCGCAGGTGCTTTGGCACCGATCAAGCCGGGCAACGCTCTGCAACTGCGCAACATTCCAGTTGGTAGCACCGTACACGGCATCGAATTGAAGCCGGGTAAAGGCGCGCAAATCGCTCGTTCCGCTGGTGCTTCGGCTCAGCTGATCGCTCGTGAAGGTGTCTACGTGACCCTGCGTCTGCGCTCTGGTGAAATGCGTAAAGTACTGGCTGAATGCCGTGCGACCCTGGGCGAAGTCTCGAACTCCGAGCACAGCCTGCGTTCGCTGGGTAAAGCTGGTGCCAAACGCTGGCGTGGCGTTCGCCCAACCGTTCGTGGTGTTGCCATGAACCCGGTTGACCACCCACACGGTGGTGGTGAAGGTCGTACCTCTGGTGGTCGTCATCCGGTATCGCCATGGGGCTTCCCGACTAAGGGCGCGAAGACTCGTGGTAATAAGCGTACCGACAAAATGATCGTCCGTCGTCGCAAGTAAATAGAGGGATACGACAGTGCCACGTTCTCTGAAAAAAGGTCCTTTTATTGATCTTCACCTACTGAAGAAGATCGAAGTGGCGGCGGAAAAGAACGATCGCAAACCGGTGAAAACCTGGTCGCGTCGTTCGATGATCCTGCCACAAATGGTCGGTCTGACCATTGCAGTGCATAACGGTCGTCAACATGTTCCAGTTCTCGTGAACGAAGACATGGTCGGCCACAAACTAGGCGAGTTTGCCGGTACCCGCACATATCGTGGGCACGTGGCAGACAAGAAAGCCAAGCGTTAAGGGGTAAGGAACGATGGAAGTAGCCGCTAAGTTGTCGGGCGCTCGAATCTCCGCCCAGAAAGCCCGCTTGGTCGCCGACCAGATCCGCGGGAAGAAGGTGGGCGAAGCGCTCAACCTGTTGGCTTTCAGCAGTAAGAAAGCCGCCGAGATCATCAAGAAAGTGCTGGAGTCGGCCGTAGCCAACGCCGAGCACAACGAAGGCGCAGACGTTGATGACCTTAAGGTCAGCACCGTTTTCGTCAACGAAGGGCGTTCGCTGAAGCGCATCATGCCTCGTGCCAAAGGCCGAGCTGATCGCATCGTCAAGCGGTCTTGCCATATCACTGTCAAGGTTGCTGACAAGTAACGGAGTCGAAGAGATGGGTCAGAAAGTACATCCCATTGGCATTCGCCTGGGAATCGTCAAGGAGCACACCTCCGTCTGGTACGCAGACGGTCGGACTTATGCGGACTACTTGTTCGCTGATCTGAAGGTGCGTGAGTATCTCCAAGACAAACTAAAAAGCGCGTCCGTGAGCCGTATCGATATCCATCGTCCTGCTCAAACTGCACGTATCACCATCCACACCGCTCGTCCAGGTATCGTTATCGGGAAGAAGGGTGAAGATGTTGAGAAACTGCGTCAGGACCTGACCAAGCAAATGGGTGTGCCTGTGCACATCAATATCGAAGAGATCCGTAAGCCGGAGCTCGACGGTATGCTGGTTGCGCAGAGCGTAGCTCAGCAGCTG
The DNA here is from genome assembly GCF_000313235.1 of Pseudomonas sp. PAMC 26793. Classification (NCBI taxonomy): domain Bacteria; kingdom Pseudomonadati; phylum Pseudomonadota; class Gammaproteobacteria; order Pseudomonadales; family Pseudomonadaceae; genus Pseudomonas; species Pseudomonas sp. PAMC 26793. The sequence goes on along the minus strand of NZ_AMXG01000021.1, from coordinate 135,151 downwards.
GAGCGTCGCGTAATGTTCCGTCGCGCTATGAAGCGCGCAGTACAGAACGCCATGCGCATTGGTGCCAAGGGCATCAAAATCCAAGTGAGCGGTCGTCTCGGCGGTGCTGAAATCGCACGTACTGAATGGTATCGCGAAGGTCGTGTGCCATTGCACACCCTGCGTGCCGACATCGACTATGCCAACTACGAAGCTCACACCACTTACGGTGTGATCGGTGTAAAGGTTTGGATCTTCAAGGGCGAAGTAATTGGTGGTCGCCAAGAAGAACTGAAACCACAAGCACCAGCGCCTCGTAAAAAAGCTGCTAAGTAAGGGGTACGCCAAATGTTGCAACCTAAGCGTACGAAGTTCCGCAAGCAGATGACAGGCCACAACCGTGGTCTGGCTCAGCGCGGTAGCAAAGTCAGCTTCGGCGAGTTCGCGCTGAAGTCTGTAGCTCGTGGTCGTCTCACCGCTCGTCAGATCGAGTCAGCGCGTCGTGCACTGACCCGTCACGTAAAACGTGGCGGCAAGATCTGGATCCGTGTATTCCCGGACAAGCCTATCTCCAAAAAACCTCTCGAGGTTCGGATGGGTAAAGGTAAGGGTAACGTGGAATACTGGGTAGCCCAGATTCAGCCAGGTAAAGTCCTGTATGAAATCGAGGGTGTAACTGAAGAGCTGGCGCGTGAGGCTTTTGCCCTGGCTGCTGCAAAGCTGCCGCTCGCCACCGCCTTTGTTAAACGGACGGTGATGTGATGAAAGCGAATGAACTTCGTGAAAAATCCGCACAGCAGCTGAACGAGCAACTGCTCGGCCTGCTGCGCGACCAGTTCAATCTGCGTATGCAGAAAGCAACTGGCCAGTTGGGGCAGTCTCATCTGCTCTCGCAAGTTAAGCGTGACATTGCTCGCGTGAAAACTGTGCTCAACCAGCAGGCAGGTAAGTGATCATGGCTGAAGCCGAAAAGACTGTCCGTACGCTGACTGGCCGTGTTGTCAGCGACAAGATGGACAAAACCATCACCGTTTTGATCGAGCGTCGCGTTAAGCACCCGATCTACGGTAAATACGTTAAGCGTTCGACTAAGCTGCACGCGCACGACGAAACCAATCAGTGCCACATCGGCGACAAAGTCACTATTCGTGAAACTCGTCCGTTGGCCAAGACCAAGTCTTGGGCCCTGGTTGATGTTCTCGAACGCGCTGTGGAAGTCTAAGGACTAGGGGTCGGAGAAATTATATGATTCAGACTCAATCCATGCTCGATGTGGCCGATAACAGCGGCGCACGCCGCGTTATGTGCATCAAGGTGCTGGGTGGCTCCCATCGTCGTTACGCTGGTATCGGTGACATCATCAAAGTTACCGTGAAGGAAGCAATTCCTCGCGGTAAAGTGAAAAAAGGCCAAGTGATGACTGCTGTTGTAGTCCGCACTCGTCACGGCGTACGTCGTGCAGATGGCTCCATTATCCGCTTTGATGGCAACGCTGCTGTTCTTCTGAACAACAAGCAAGAGCCGATCGGCACCCGTATCTTTGGGCCAGTGACCCGTGAACTTCGTACTGAGAAGTTCATGAAGATCGTCTCGCTCGCCCCAGAAGTGCTGTAAGGAGATCCGACATGCAAAAGATTCGTCGTGACGACGAGATCATCGTGATCGCCGGCAAAGACAAAGGTAAGCGCGGTAAGGTGCTGAAGGTTCTTGCTGATGACCGTCTGGTCGTTAGTGGTCTGAACCTGGTCAAGCGTCATACCAAGCCTAACCCGATGTCGGGCGTACAAGGCGGTATCGTCGAGAAAGAAGCGCCACTGCACGCTTCTAACGTCGCCATCTTCAACGGCGAAACCAACAAGGCTGACCGCGTTGGTTTCAAAGTAGAAGAAGGTAAGAAAATTCGTGTCTTCAAGTCGACCCAAAAAGCGGTTGATGCTTGAACACTGCTAGGTAGAAGACCATGGCACGACTAAAAGAGATTTACCGGAAGGAAATCGCACCGAAACTTAAGGAAGAACTTAAGCTTTCGAACGTGATGGAAGTTCCGCGCGTTACCAAAATCACCCTGAACATGGGTCTGGGCGAAGCGATCGGCGACAAAAAAGTCATCGAGCACGCTGTTGCTGACCTGGAAAAGATCACCGGCCAAAAAGTCGTTGTGACCTACGCTCGGAAATCCATCGCTGGCTTTAAAGTCCGTGAAGGTTGGCCGATCGGCGTCAAAGTGACTCTGCGCCGTGAGCGTATGTACGAATTCCTGGATCGTCTGCTGTCGATCTCCCTGCCTCGGGTCCGCGACTTCCGCGGCCTGAATGCCAAGTCCTTCGATGGTCGTGGTAACTACAGCATGGGCGTTAAAGAGCAGATCATCTTCCCGGAAATCGACTACGACAAGATCGATGCTCTCCGCGGTCTGGACATCACCCTGACCACCACTGCCAAGAACGATGATGAAGGCCGCGCTCTGCTGCGTGCGTTCAAATTCCCGTTCCGCAACTGATTGGAGTAGGACCATGGCCAAGATGAGCATGAAAAACCGCGAGCTGAAACGTCAGCTCACGGTTGCCAAGTACGCCAAGAAGCGTGCAGCACTGAAAGCAATCATCGTTGATCTGAACGCAAGTCCAGAAGCGCGTTGGGAAGCTACAGTTGCTCTGCAGAAGCAGCCACGTGACGCAAGCGCCTCGCGCATGCGTAACCGCTGCCGCCTGACCGGTCGTCCACACGGCGTTTACCGCAAGTTCGGCCTCGGCCGTAACAAACTGCGTGAAGCGGCAATGCGTGGTGACGTACCAGGTCTGGTTAAAGCCAGCTGGTAAGTACTTTCGAAGTCTCGGTGGTCAGGATCGCAAGATACTGACCACCGGTGGCCTAGAATCTGGAACAAGCCCCTTTTGGGGCTTGTTTCATTTCCGGAGTGTGTCTAAAATACGCGGCTCGCCTGAGCCCGTGTGTTTTGTGCTCGGAGATTCTCGGCGACACGTAATGGCCGCAAGGCTAATTTTTTTGTATTAGGAGCGTCTAGCCATGAGTATGCAGGACCCGTTAGCGGACATGCTAACTCGTATCCGTAATGCCCAGATGGCTGAAAAGTCCGTCGTAAGCATGCCATCTTCCACGTTGAAGGTTGCTGTTGCCAAAGTCCTGAAAGACGAAGGCTACATTGCGGGTTATCAGATCAGCAGCGAAATCAAACCACTGCTGTCCATCGAGCTGAAGTACTTCGAAGGCCGTCCGGTAATCGAAGAAGTGAAGCGCGTTAGCCGTCCAGGCCTGCGTCAGTACAAGTCCGTTGATGATCTGCCAAAAGTTCGTGGCGGTCTCGGTGTGTCTATCGTCTCCACCAACAAAGGTGTGATGACGGATCGTGCTGCGCGCGCTGCCGGTGTCGGCGGCGAAGTTCTTTGCACTGTGTTCTAAGGGGGGATAAGCATGTCACGCGTCGCTAAGAACCCCGTTAAGCTGCCAGCCGGTGTCGAGGTAAAATTCGCAGGCCAACAGCTTTCGGTGAAGGGTGCCAAGGGCACTCTGGAACTGAACATCCATTCGTCCGTTGAGATCGTTGAAGAAGCTGGTGAGCTGCGTTTCGCTGCTCGCAATGGCGATCAACAAACTCGCGCAATGGCCGGTACCACTCGTGCGTTGGTAAACAACATGGTCCAAGGCGTAAGCCAAGGCTTCGAGCGTAAGCTCCAGCTGGTCGGTGTTGGTTACAAAGCGCAAGCAAAAGGCACGGTTCTGAACCTGGCCCTTGGCTTCTCGCACCCAGTGGATTACGAACTGCCGGAAGGCATCACCGCTGAGACCCCAAGCCAAACCGATATCCTGATCAAGGGTATTGATAAGCAGCTGGTAGGTCAGGTGGCCGCTGAGATCCGCGACTTCCGTCCACCAGAGCCGTACAAAGGCAAAGGTGTGCGCTACGCGGACGAAGTCGTCCGTCGTAAAGAAGCCAAGAAGAAGTAGGGCATAGCAAATGACCGACAAAAAAGTTACTCGACTGCGTCGCGCTCGCAAAGCACGCCTGAAAATGCACGAACTCGAAGTCGTGCGTCTCTGCGTGTTCCGCTCGTCGCAGCACATCTACGCCCAGGTCATCTCGGCCGACGGCAACAAAGTCCTGGCAAGCGCCTCGACTTTGGATAAAGAACTGCGTGATGGTGCCACTGGCAACATCGACGCGGCCACTAAGGTTGGCCAGCTGGTCGCTACGCGTGCTAAGGCCGCCGGCGTCTCGCAAGTGGCTTTCGACCGCTCTGGCTTCAAGTACCACGGCCGCGTGAAAGCGCTGGCTGATGCTGCTCGTGAAGCTGGGCTGGAGTTCTAAGTTATGTCAAATAACGACCAAAAGCGCGACGAAGGCTACATTGAGAAGCTGGTTCAAGTTAACCGCGTAGCCAAAACCGTTAAAGGCGGCCGTATCTTCACTTTCACCGCGTTGACCGTGGTTGGTGATGGTAAAGGGCGTGTTGGCTTCGGCCGTGGCAAGTCACGTGAAGTGCCTGCTGCGATCCAGAAGGCAATGGAAGCTGCTCGTCGCAACATGATCCAAGTTGATCTGAACGGCACCACTCTGCAGTATGCAATGAAGTCCGCTCACGGCGCTTCGAAGGTGTACATGCAGCCTGCTTCTGAAGGTACCGGTATCATCGCTGGCGGCGCTATGCGTGCTGTCCTCGAAGTTGCTGGCGTTCAGAACGTTCTGGCCAAGTGCTACGGCTCGACTAACCCGGTAAACGTGGTTCACGCCACTTTTAAAGGTTTGAAGGCTATGCAGTCTCCTGAATCCATTGCCGCCAAGCGTGGCAAAAGCGTCAAGGAGATCTTCTGATCATGGCTACCGTTAAAGTAACGCTGATCAAAAGCATGACCGGCCGCATCCCTAACCACAAATTGTGCGTTAAGGGTTTGGGTCTGCGTCGCATCGGTCACACTGTAGAAGTACTTGATACTCCCGAGAATCGCGGGATGATCAACAAGGCTTACTACATGCTGCGTGTCGAGGGTTAATTCGATGAAACTCAATGATCTGAGTCCAGCGCCGGGTTCCCGTCGCGAAAAGCATCGTCCGGGCCGTGGTATCGGTAGTGGTTTGGGCAAGACCGGTGGCCGTGGCCACAAAGGTCAGTCCTCCCGCTCCGGTGGCACCATCGCTCCAGGCTTTGAAGGCGGTCAACAGCCGCTGCATCGTCGCCTGCCGAAGTTCGGTTTCGTTTCCCTGAAAGCCATGGACCGCGCAGAAGTGCGTTTGTCCGAGCTGGCCAAAGTGGAAGGCGACATCGTTACCGTGCAGACCCTGAAAGATGCCAACGTGATCAACGTCAACGTACAGCGTGTGAAAATCATGCTGTCCGGTGAAGTGACTCGCGCTGTCACTATCGGCAAGGGAATCGGCGCCACCAAAGGTGCGCGTTCGGCTATCGAAGCAGCTGGCGGCAAGTTCGAGGAATAAATGGCTAAGCAAGGTGCTCTCTCAGCGCTCGGCAAAGGCGGTATGTCTGAACTTTGGGCTCGTCTGCGTTTTCTGTTCCTGGCGATTATCGTCTACCGAATAGGCGCACACATCCCGGTTCCAGGTATCAACCCGGACCGACTCGCAGACCTGTTTCGACAGAATGAGGGGACCATTCTTAGCTTGTTCAACATGTTTTCCGGCGGCGCGCTGGAACGGATGAGTATCTTTGCACTGGGGATCATGCCGTACATCTCGGCATCGATCATCATGCAGCTGATGACCGCCGTTAGCCCGCAGCTGGAGCAGTTGAAGAAGGAAGGTGAAGCTGGCCGTCGCAAGATAAGCCAGTACACCCGCTACGGCACTGTCATCCTCGCCCTCGTCCAGGCTATCGGCATGTCCGTTGGTCTGGCCGGGCAGGGTGTTGCGTTCACTGGTGACTTTGGCTTCCATTTCGTCGCGGTATCCACTTTTGTGGCTGGTGCGATGTTCATGATGTGGCTGGGTGAGCAGATTACTGAGCGTGGTGTTGGTAACGGTATCTCGATGTTGATTTTCGCAGGTATCGTTGCCGGTCTTCCGAGAGCGATTGGGCAGTCTTTCGAGTCTGCACGTCAGGGTGATATCAATATCTTCGCCTTGGTTGCCATCGGTTTGTTGGCAGTAGCGATTATCGGTTTTGTGGTGTTCATTGAGCGTGGCCAGCGTCGTATTGCTGTTCACTACGCCAAGCGTCAGCAGGGCCGCAAGGTCTTTGCCGCGCAGACCAGCCACTTGCCGCTGAAAGTGAACATGGCCGGGGTTATTCCCGCCATTTTCGCGAGCAGCATTTTGCTGTTTCCGGCTTCGTTGGGTGCCTGGTTCGGTCAGTCTGAAGGTATGGGCTGGTTGCAGGACATCTCGCAGTCGATCGCTCCTGGTCAGCCGTTGAATATTCTGCTGTTTAGTGCAGGGATTATTTTCTTCTGCTTCTTCTATACGGCGTTGATGTTCAATCCGAAAGACGTAGCGGAAAACCTGAAGAAGTCCGGTGCCTTTATTCCGGGTATTCGTCCAGGTGAGCAGTCTGCGCGCTACATTGATGGCGTTCTGACTCGCTTGACCATGTTCGGTGCTCTATATATGACGGCCGTGTGCTTGTTGCCCCAGTTCCTGGTGGTTGCAGCAAACGTTCCGTTCTACCTTGGCGGGACCTCGTTGCTGATCGTCGTCGTGGTTGTGATGGACTTCATGTCCCAAGTACAATCGCACCTCGTTTCGCACCAGTACGAATCCCTGATGAAGAAAGCCAACCTGAAGGGTTACGGCAGCGGCATGTTGCGCTGAGTACCCATAAGGTTCGAGGAGTTGGTGATGAAAGTTCGTGCATCGGTGAAAAAGCTGTGCCGTAACTGCAAGATTATTCGCCGCGAAGGTGTTGTTCGAGTAATTTGCAGCGCGGAACCGCGTCACAAACAGCGCCAAGGCTGAGTGTGATCCGCTTGAAGCCCGGCAGCTAGTGCGCTGCCGGGTTGATTATTTGTTATTACAGCGATATTATCTCGCGCCCTATTTCTTGGCTTCCGGGGCGTAGGTAGCTGTCAATTGGAGTCCCACTGAATGGCCCGTATTGCAGGCGTTAACATTCCAGATAACAAGCACACTGTTATCTCGCTGACCTACATCTATGGTGTTGGTCGCACTACTGCGCAGAAAATTTGCGCAGACACTGGGGTAAACCCAGCCGCAAAGATCAAAGATCTGAGCGACGAGCAGATTGAGCTGTTGCGTGGCGAAGTGGCGAAGTTCACCACTGAAGGTGACCTGCGTCGCGAAATCAACATGAAAATCAAGCGTTTGATGGACCTCGGTTGCTACCGTGGTCTGCGTCATCGTCGTGGTCTTCCAGTACGCGGTCAGCGTACCAAGACTAACGCGCGTACCCGTAAAGGTCCGCGTAAGCCGATCCGCAAGTAATCGCCCACGCGAATCGACAGGAAATTAATCATGGCAAAACCTGCTGCTCGTCCTCGTAAAAAAGTTAAAAAGACAGTGGTTGATGGCATCGCCCATATCCATGCATCTTTTAACAACACAATCGTGACCATCACCGACCGTCAAGGTAACGCGCTTTCTTGGGCTACCTCCGGTGGTTCGGGTTTCCGCGGTTCCCGCAAGTCCACCCCGTTTGCTGCTCAAGTAGCTGCTGAACGTGCTGGTCAAGCTGCGCTGGAATATGGCCTGAAAAACCTCGACGTTAACGTCAAAGGTCCAGGTCCAGGTCGTGAGTCTGCTGTCCGTGCATTGAACGGCTGTGGCTATAAGATCGCCAGCATCACCGACGTGACGCCAATCCCGCACAACGGGTGCCGTCCGCCGAAGAAGCGCCGCGTGTAATCCAGGAGATTGTAAAGAATGGCTCGTTACATTGGTCCAAAATGCAAACTCGCTCGTCGTGAAGGCACCGATCTCTTTCTGAAGAGCGGCGTGCGCGCGATCGAATCGAAGTGCAACATTGAAGCAGCACCTGGTATCCACGGCCAACGCCGCGGTCGCCAGTCCGATTACGGCACCCAACTGCGTGAAAAGCAGAAGGTCCGTCGTATCTACGGCGTTCTCGAGCGTCAGTTCAGCGGCTACTACAAAGAAGCTGCTGGCAAGAAAGGTGCAACCGGTGAAAACCTGCTGCAACTGCTCGAATGCCGTCTGGACAACGTTGTATACCGTATGGGCTTTGGTTCGACTCGTGCCGAATCCCGTCAGCTGGTATCGCACAAATCCGTCAGCGTAAACGGCCAAACCGTTAACGTCCCGTCGTACCAGGTTCGTGCTGGTGACGTGGTCGCGATTCGCGAGAAAGCAAAAAATCAACTTCGCATTGTCCAAGCTCTCGATCTGTGTGCCCAACGTGGCCGCGTAGAATGGGTAGAAGTAGACACTGAGAAGAAGTCGGGCGTTTTCAAGAACGTTCCTGCTCGCAGTGATCTGTCCGCCGACATCAACGAAAGCCTGATTGTCGAGCTCTACTCCAAGTAAGGGCTAGAAAATAGGTGCATCCATGCAGATTTCGGTAAATGAGTTCCTGACACCCCGTCACATTGATGTGCAGGTTGTCAGTCCAACCCGCGCCAAGATCACTCTCGAGCCTCTCGAGCGTGGTTTTGGCCACACCCTGGGCAACGCGCTGCGCCGCATCCTGTTGTCCTCAATGCCCGGCTGTGCAGTAGTCGAGGCCGAGATTGACGGTGTGCTCCACGAGTACAGCGCCATCGAAGGTGTACAGGAAGACGTAATTGAAATCCTGTTGAACCTTAAAGGTCTGGCTATCAAGCTGCACGGCCGTGACGAAGTTACGCTGACCTTGTCGAAGAAGGGTTCGGGGGTGGTTACCGCTGCCGATATTCAGCTGGATCATGATGTCGAGATCGTTAATCCCGATCACGTAATCGCTAACCTGGCGTCTAACGGCGCCCTGAACATGAAGCTCACCGTAGCTCGTGGTCGTGGTTATGAACCGGCCGACTCGCGTCAGAGCGATGAAGACGAAAGCCGCAGCATTGGTCGCTTGCAGCTCGACTCTTCGTTCAGCCCGGTTCGCCGTATCGCATACGTGGTGGAAAACGCCCGTGTCGAACAGCGTACTAACCTGGACAAGCTGGTTATTGATCTGGAAACCAACGGTACTCTGGATCCTGAAGAGGCTATCCGCCGCGCTGCAACCATTCTGCAACAGCAGTTGGCTGCGTTCGTCGACCTCAAAGGTGACAGTGAACCAGTGGTAATCGAGCAGGAAGACGAGATCGATCCGATCCTGCTTCGCCCGGTTGACGATCTGGAACTGACTGTACGTTCGGCTAACTGCCTTAAGGCGGAAAACATTTACTACATCGGCGATCTGATTCAGCGCACCGAAGTAGAACTGTTGAAGACTCCGAACCTGGGCAAGAAATCCTTGACTGAAATCAAGGACGTTCTGGCCTCCCGCGGTCTGTCCCTAGGCATGCGCCTCGACAACTGGCCGCCTGCAAGTCTTAAGAAGGACGACAAGGCGACTGCCTGATCGTCGTAATCACCGAACGTGAGTTTGGTAAGGAATGAACCATGCGTCATCGTAAAAGTGGTCGTCACCTGAGCCGTACCAGCTCGCACCGTAAGGCTATGTTCCAGAACATGGCGGTGTCGCTGTTCGAGCACGAGCTGATCAAAACTACACTGCCGAAAGCTAAAGAACTGCGTCGCGTTGCTGAGCCGCTGATTACTTTGGCTAAGACAGACAGCCTGGCTAACCGTCGTCTGGCTTTCGACCGTACTCGTTCGAAAGCTATCGTTGGTAAGCTCTTCAACGACCTGGGCAAGCGTTACGCTACCCGTGAGGGTGGCTACCTGCGCATCCTCAAGTGCGGTTTCCGCGCTGGTGACAACGCGCCTATGGCGTACGTTGAGCTGATCGATCGTCCAGTTGGCGGTGAAGCTGTATCCGCTGAGTAAGACGTCAGTCTGTAACGAAGAACCGGGCCTAGTGCCCGGTTTTTTGTGCGCGTTAGAAAACTCGAATAACCTCGATCGGATAGTTATTCGGCTCTTTAATCCGTTTTTAGCTATCCGTTCGGATTGTTCGTTAGTTAATTTCTATCGAAGATCATGATTTAATGAATTTGATGGTGTCATCTTCCTGGTCAATACTGCCCCCCAAGCCGATTAGCCGGCAGTTCCAAGACTGACCTGAGGAAGATTGAGCATGAGCCAGAATAAAACCCTTACTACCGCCAGCGGCGCCCCCGTTGCCGATAACCAGAATTCCCGTTCGGCCGGCCCACGCGGCCCATTGCTGCTCGACGATTTTCACCTGATCGAGAAGCTCGCCCACTTCAACCGTGAAAACATCCCTGAGCGTCGCGTACACGCCAAAGGCTCGGGTGCCTACGGTACCTTCACCGTCACCCGAGACATCACTCAGTACACCAGCGCCAAGCTGTTCGAGTCCGTGGGTAAGCAAACTCCGACCTTCCTGCGCTTCTCCACGGTAGGTGGCGAGCGCGGTTCGGCTGACACTGAGCGCGACCCACGTGGTTTCGCCTTGAAGTTCTATACCGAAGAAGGCAACTGGGACATCGTTGGCAACAACACCCCGGTGTTCTTCATCCGTGACCCGCTGAAATTTCCGGACTTCATCCACACCCAAAAGCGCCTGCCGCAAAGCAACCTGAAAAGTGCACAGATGATGTGGGACTTCTGGTCGCACTCCCCTGAGGCGCTGCACCAGGTCACCATCCTGTTTTCGGACCGCGGCATCCCGGACGGTTACCGCCACATGCACGGCTTCGGCAGCCACACCTACAGCCTGATCAACGCCAAAGGCGAGCGTCACTGGGTGAAGTGGCACTACAAGACCAAGCAAGGCATCAAGAACCTGGCGCCGGCTGACGCTGCACGCTTGGCGGGTACCGACCCTGATTACGCCCAGCGCGATCTGTTCGGTGCTATCGAGCGCGGTGACTTCCCGAAATGGCGCGTGTGCATCCAGATCATGACGGAAGCCCAGGCGAACGCTCACTACGAGAACCCGTTCGACGTGACCAAGACCTGGTCGCAGAAAGAGTTCCCGCTGATCGAAGTCGGCGAACTGGAGCTGAACCGTAACCCGCTGAACTACTTCGCTGAAGTTGAGCAGGCGGCTTTCGGTCCAAGCAACATGGTCCCAGGTGTTGGCTTGTCGCCAGACCGCATGCTGCAAGGTCGCGTGTTCGCTTACGCTGATGCCCACCGCTACCGTGTCGGCACCAATCACCAGCACCTGCCGGTGAACGCGCCACGCAGCCCGGTCAACAGCTACCAGCGTGACGGCTCGATGGCATTCGGCGCCAATGGCGGTGCGGCTCCCAACTACGAGCCAAACAGCTATGCCGATGCACCGAAGCAGGCTCCTCAGTATGCCGAGCCAACCTTGGCCCTGAGCGGTGCGGCGGATCGTTACGATCACCGCGAGGACACCGACTACTACAGCCACGCCGGTGCGCTGTTCCGCCTGATGAATGATGAGCAGAAAGCCCTGCTGATCAACAACATCGCCGGCGCCATGGCAGGGGTTTCCAGCGACGTGGTCCAGCGCCAGTTGCAGTACTTCTTCAAGGCAGATCCGGCTTATGGAGAAGGGATCGCATCTGCACTGGGTGTATCGCTTAACTAACTCTAAACGATAAGCAGAACCGCCCTCATTTGGGCGGTTTTTGCGTTATTTAAGCTACTTTTCACCGGAAATCTTCACTTTTCTGCCGTTGGTCCCGTGACCTCCGGGTCATCATGGTTCAAACTACAGACTTTCAAGTAGGGAGATGCAGGGCGATGCAAGGTCACCCCGACGTAATCGATTACCTCAACACGTTGCTGACGGGCGAACTGGCAGCTCGTGACCAATATTTCATTCACTCGCGGATGTACGAAGACTGGGGCTTTACCGAGCTCTACGAGCGTATCAACCACGAAATGGAAGAAGAGGCACAGCACGCCGACGCGCTGATGCGCCGTATCCTGATGCTCGAAGGCACGCCACGTATGCGTCCCGACGACCTGGATACCGGCACCACGGTGCCTGAGATGCTCGCCAGCGACTTGCGCCTTGAGTACAAGGTCCGTGCCGCGCTCTGCAAGGGCATTGAGCTCTGCGAGCAGCACAACGACTACGTCACGCGGGAAATCCTGCGGGTGCAGTTGAATGACACCGAAGAAGATCACACCTACTGGCTGGAAAAGCAGTTGGGCCTGATCAAGTTGATTGGCCTGGAGAACTACCTGCAATCGCAGTTCTGATTTCTCCGGCTACAAAAAAGCCCCTGTCACTGTGTAAGTGACAGGGGCTTTTTCGTGGGCCTGAACAATCAGTCCTTGTCGCGGGCCAGCAGCGGCTTGAGATAGAAGCCGGTGTGAGACTGCTTCATCTCTGACACTTGTTCCGGTGTGCCGACCGCAATGATCTGCCCACCTTTGGAGCCGCCTTCCGGCCCCAGGTCCACCAGCCAGTCGGCGGTCTTGATCACATCCAGGTTGTGCTCGATCACCACCACCGTGTTGCCGTGGTCACGCAAGCGATGCAGTACATCCAGCAATTGTTGGATATCCGCGAAGTGCAAACCCGTGGTCGGCTCATCGAGGATATACAAGGTCTTGCCGGTATCGCGCTTGGACAGCTCGCGAGACAGCTTGACCCGCTGCGCCTCACCACCCGACAGCGTAGTCGCCGACTGCCCGAGCTTGATGTACGACAGGCCTACATCCATCAGTGTCTGCAGCTTGCGCGCCAGGGCCGGTACCGCGTCAAAGAACACTCGGGCTTCCTCGATCGTCATCTCGAGGGTTTCGTGGATACTCTTGCCCTTGTATTTGATCTCCAGGGTTTCGCGGTTGTAGCGCTTGCTCTTGCACACGTCGCACGGCACGTAGATGTCCGGCAGGAAGTGCATCTCAACCTTGATCAAGCCATCGCCCTGGCACGCCTCACAGCGCCCGCCCTTGACGTTGAACGAGAACCGGCCAGGCCCGTAACCGCGTGAGCGCGATTCCGGCACGCCGGCGAACAGCTCGCGAATCGGCGTAAACAGCCCAGTGTAGGTCGCCGGATTGGAACGCGGCGTGCGGCCAATCGGGCTTTGGTCGATATCGACCACCTTATCCAGGTGTTCCAGACCCTTGATGCTGTCATGAGCGGCGGCTTCAAGAGTCGTCGCCCCGTTGAGTGCAGTGGCGCTCAACGGAAACAACGTGTTGTTGATCAGCGTCGACTTGCCTGAACCGGATACACCGGTCACGCAGGTCAGCAGTCCCAGCGGGATCTCCAGATCAACATTGCGCAAGTTGTTGCCACGCGCGCCTTTGAGGTGCAGTGCCATTTTCTTGTTGCGCGGCGTACGTTTGGCCGGTACGGCAATCTTCACGCGGCCGGACAGGTACTTGCCGGTCAGCGAGTCAGGATGCGCCATCAGTTCTGCCGGCGTGCCCTCGGCGACAATATGCCCACCGTGCACACCTGCGCCCGGGCCGATGTCGACCACGTAGTCCGCAAGACGAATGGCATCTTCATCGTGCTCAACCACGATCACCGTATTACCGATGTCCCGCAGGTGCTTCAGTGTACCCAGCAGGCGATCGTTGTCCCGTTGATGCAAACCAATGGATGGCTCATCGAGGATGTACAACACACCCACCAGACCGGCACCAATCTGGCTGGCCAAGCGAATCCGCTGGGCTTCACCACCGGAGAGCGTATCCGCACTGCGGTCCAGCGACAGGTAGTCCAGGCCCACGTTGACCAGGAACTGCAACCGCTCACGAATCTCCTTGAGGATCTTGTCGGCAATCTCCCCGCGGCGGCCATTCAGCTTCAGCGTACCGAAGTATTCGCAGGCATCCCCAATCGGCAGGTTGGTCACTGCCGGCAGGGTTTTCTCACCGACCCACACATGCCGCGCTTCACGGCGCAGGCGCGTGCCACGGCAGTCCGGGCACGGCTGGGTGCTGAGGAACTTGGCCAGTTCTTCGCGCACGCTGGCGGATTCGGTCTCGCGGTAGCGTCGTTCCAAGTTCGGCACGATGCCTTCGAACGGGTGGGAGCGTTTGACGATATCGCCACGGTCGTTCAAATATTTGAAGTCGACGTTCTGCGAACCGCTGCCGTGCAGGATGAATTTCTGGTGTTCGGCCGTCAGTTCGTTGAAGGGCACTTCGAGGCTGAACTTATAGTGCGAGGCCAGCGAACCCAGCATCTGGAAGTAATAGACGTTACGCCTGTCCCAGCCGCGTATCGCGCCCTCCGCCAGCGTAAGGTCACCATTGACCAGGCGCTTGATGTCGAAGAATTGCTTAACCCCCAGGCCATCACAGGTCGGGCAGGCGCCCGCCGGGTTGTTGAAGGAGAACAGCTTCGGCTCCAGCTCGCTGATGGCATGGCCACAGATCGGGCAGGCGAAGCGCGCGGAGAAGATGATTTCTTCCCCTGGCTCGTCGTCCATCGGCGCTACCAGAGCAATACCGTCCGCCAGCTTCAATGCGGTTTCGAAGGACTCCGCCAGGCGCTGCTGCAAATCGGCACGCACCTTGAAGCGGTCGACCACTACGTCAATCGAATGCTTCTTCTGCTTATCCAGCTTCGGCGCTTCGTCCAGCTCATAGAGCTTGCCGTTGATCCGGGCACGAACAAAACCTTGCGCACGCAGTTCTTCGAAGACGGAAAGATGTTCACCCTTGCGCTCGCGAATCACCGGTGCCAGCAGCATCAGCTTGGCGCCTTCCGGCTGGGCCAGCACCAGGTCGACCATCTGGCTGACGGTCTGGGCTTCCAGGGGGATGTCGTGGTCCGGGCAACGGGGGATACCTACGCGGGCATACAGCAGGCGCAGGTAGTCGTAGATCTCGGTGATGGTGCCCACGGTAGAGCGCGGGTTATGGGACGTTGATTTCTGTTCGATGGAAATCGCGGGCGACAGGCCTTCAATGGTGTCGACGTCGGGCTTTTCCATCATCGACAGGAACTGGCGGGCATAGGCCGACAGGGATTCCACGTAGCGGCGCTGGCCTTCGGCGTACAGCGTGTCAAACGCCAGGGACGACTTGCCGGACCCGGACAAGCCGGTGATGACGATCAGTTTGTCCCGTGGCAGGGTCAGGTCGATGTTCTTCAGGTTGTGGGTTCGAGCCCCACGAATCAGGATCTTGTCCAAGATGGCCTCGCACGGCGGGCGTAAATAATGCAGGAGTATACGGCTAAAGACTGGATGAATATACACTGTCAAAGTGCCGGGTGCAGCCTTACATGAAAGCTGCGCGGCAAAGCGCCGCATATACCCTCTCAATCGATGGGACTGGTAGAATCGCCGCCGGTTCACACGAGGTTTATCCATGCACGATCCCCACAGCGAACGCATGAGTGGCAGCGAGACCCGCGCAGCAAGCGGTCTGGCCCTGGTGTTCGCATTCCGTATGCTTGGCATGTTTATGGTGTTGCCGGTGCTGGCGACCTATGGAATGGATCTCGCAGGAGCGACCCCGGCCCTGATCGGCCTGGCGATTGGCGCCTATGGCCTGACCCAGGCGCTGTTTCAGATTCCGTTCGGGATCATTTCCGACCGCATCGGCCGCCGGCCGGTGATCTACCTGGGCCTGATCGTATTCGCCCTGGGCAGTGTGCTCGCGGCCAATGCCGACTCGATCTGGGGCGTGATCGCCGGACGCGTCCTGCAAGGCGCTGGCGCTATTTCCGCCGCCGTCATGGCGCTGCTCTCCGACCTGACCCGCGAACAACACCGCACCAAGGCCATGGCCATGATCGGCATGACCATTGGTCTTTCGTTCGCCGTGGCAATGGTGGTTGGCCCGCTGCTGACCCGCGCGTTCGGTTTGCACGGCCTGTTCCTGGCCACGGGTGGCATGGCACTGTTCGGCATCGTGATCGTTGCCTTTATGGTGCCGCATTCCACCGGGCCGCTGCAGCACCGTGAATCGGGCGTCGCGAAACAAGCGCTGTTGCCCACCCTCAAGCACCCGGACCTGCTGCGCCTGGATTTGGGTATCTTCGTATTACACGCGATGCTGATGTGCAGCTTCGTCGCCTTGCCCCTGGCCCTGGTGCAAAAAGCCGGGTTGCCCAAGGAGCAGCACTGGTGGGTATACCTTACTGCGCTGCTGATTTCCTTCTTCGCCATGATCCCGTTCATCATCTATGGCGAGAAGAAACGCAAAATGAAACGAGTTCTATTGGGCGCCGTCGCGACACTGATGCTCACTGAGCTATTCTTCTGGCAGTTCGGCGACAGCCTGCGGGCGCTGGTGATCGGCACGGTGGTGTTCTTCACCGCGTTCAACCTGCTGGAGGCTTCATTGCCTTCGCTGATCAGTAAGGTTTCACCGGCCGGCGGCAAAGGCACGGCGATGGGCGTGTATTCCACCAGCCAGTTCCTCGGTTCTGCACTGGGCGGGATCATGGGCGGCTGGATGTTCCAGCATGGCGGTTTGTCGGTTGTGTTCCTGGGATGCGCAGGTCTGGCTGCCCTCTGGCTAGCCTTTGCTGTTACCATGCGCGAACCTCCCTATGTGACGAGCCTGCGCTTGCCGTTATCGCCCGAAGCGATCCGCGAAGCCGGTCTGGTCGAGCGCCTTAAGGCCGTTGTTGGGGTTACGGATGCTGTGGTTGTTACTGAAGAAGCCGCCATCTACATCAAATTGGACACCGAATTATTGGATCGCGCGACGCTCGAGCAACTGGTCAACCCAGTGCCGACAGCGCGCCCAGCCTAGGAGAACGTTATGGCCCGTGGGGTTAACAAAGTCATATTGGTCGGTACATGCGGCCAGGATCCCGAAGTTCGCTACTTGCCGAACGGTAACGCCGTGACCAACCTGAGTCTGGCGACCAGCGAGCAGTGGACCGACAAGCAAACCGGCCAGAAGGTCGAGAAAACCGAATGGCACCGTGTGTCGATGTTCGGCAAGGTTGCAGAGATCGCCGGTGAATACCTTCGCAAAGGTTCGCAGGTCTACATCGAAGGCAAACTGCAAACCCGCGAGTGGGAAAAAGACGGCATCAAGCGTTACACCACTGAAATCGTGGTCGATATGCAAGGCACCATGCAACTGCTGGGCGGCCGTCCGCAGGGCGACCAACAGGGCCAGGGCGGCATGTCCAACTCGGCACCGCGTCCACAGCAGCAGTCCCGTCCGCAGCCGACCCAGCAGCCACAGCGTGAGTCGCGTCCAGCGCCACAGCAGGCTGCTCCTCAGCCGGCAGCCGACTTCGACAGCTTTGATGACGATATCCCGTTCTAAGGTCGCTTGAGACCCGAACTGTCGCGTAACACCTGAAAACCCCCGATGGCTTTTGCCTCGGGGGTTTTTCATTTCGTGGCTGGCAACCGGCTAAACATCAGCAGAGGCGGCGCTCACCACCAGTTCCCGAAACCGCTCCAGCACTGACGACGTATCACCCACCCGCGTTGCCAAATGCAACGGCGCTACCAGGCTACGACACTCCGACAGCTCCCGATAAACAATCCCGTCCCCCCGCAACCGCTGCATGGATGCCGGCACAATCGAAACCCCAAGCCCTGCAGCCACGAGGCTTAACGTCGCCGTCATGCGCGGCGCTTCCTGCACAACCTGCGGGCTGAAACCTGCTTCGCGACACGCCACCAGAATCGCGTCATACAACCCAAGTCCCACCCGGCGGCGATACAGCACAAACGCCTCGGTGGCCAATGCCGCCAACGGCAGCGGTGTCGACGGATCGAGAGCCAGCGGGTGATCAGTGGGCAGTGCCAGCAACATCGGCTCCACCAGAATCGGTTCATCCTTCAACGCCTGCGTCCCGCTCAGCGGCGAACGGATAAATGCCGCGTCGAGTTTTTCATGGAGTAACGCGTCCAGCAGTTCACCCGTGCCAGCTTCTTCCAAAACAACAGAAACACCGACAAAGGTTTCCCGAAACAGGCGCAACACGCTGGGCACAAATGGATGCAAGGCGGCAGAGCTGGTGAAGCCAATCGCCAAGCGCCCACGTTCACCCCGGGCAGCGCGGCGCACAATGTCGGCCACTCCATCGACGCTGGCCAAAATATGTCGTGCCTCTTCCAGCAAGGCCAACCCCGCAGTGGTCGGACGCACGCCCCGTGGCAGGCGCTCCATCAGCACCACGCCCAACTCGGCTTCCAGACTTTGCAACAGGCGCGTCAATGGCGGTTGCTGCATGCCCAGTCGTTCTGCTGCGCGGGTGATATAGCCTTCTTCGGCAATCGCGACGAAGGCCTTGAGCTGCCTGAGCTCCAGCATATGGAATACTTTTCAGGTATGGGAGGTGATCAATCCTGGCATTTGTTCTCATGGATCACAAGATTTAGGCTGTCGTCACTCCTCACAGAAGAAGGAATGCCGCAATGACCTGGTCAGCCAAGCAATACTCGATGTTCGAACAACAGCGCACCCGTCCCGTCCGGGATCTGGTAGCAGCCATCCCTGATGGTGACGTGCGTACCGCTGTCGACCTGGGTTGCGGCCCGGGCAACTCGACTGAGGTCCTGGCTGATCGCTTCCCGCAGGCGTTGGTCACCGGCATGGACAGCTCTGATGACATGCTGGTCGACGCCCGTAAGCGCCTGCCTGCGTTGAATTTCGAATTGGCTGATATCGGCGCCTGGAACCCGGCGCAGAAATTCGACGTCATCCTCGCCAATGCGTCGCTGCAATGGCTGCCCGACCACGCCACGCTGTATCCGCACCTGGTAAGTCAGTTGACGCTGGGCGGCACCCTGGCGGTGCAGACGCCCGACAACCTCGATGAACCGGCGCACAAGCTGGCGCGGGAAGTCGCCGCGGACGGTCCATGGGCCACAAAGATCGGCGCGGTGAAACATAACGAACGCCATACCGCGAGCTACTACTTTGAACTGCTGAGCAAACACTGCTCCACGGTGGATGTTTGGCGCACCACCTACCACCATCCGCTGGCAGGTTCTGCTGCGGTGGTGGAGTGGTTCAAAGGCTCGGCATTGCGCCCGTTCCTGGCGCCTCTGACCGAGTCAGAAAAGAGCGCCTTCCTGGACGAATACCTGGCGCGGATCACCAAGGCTTATCCTGCGCTGGCCGATGGCACTGTGCTGCTGCCGTTCCCGCGCCTGTTCATCATCGCTACCCGGTAAGAGCGGGGGAGATCAATCGGCGGACAAGAACTGTTCCGCCGACACTACGCTCGCGTAAGCAAACCCCAACGACGACATAAACGCCGCATGCACTTGGGCCGCCGGCACGGTGGTGCCATTGAATTCCAGATCCCGCGTCGCGCAGGCATCGTGGATCACCGTCACGGCGTAGCCCATATCCGCCGCCGCGCGCACCACGCCGTCGATGCACATATGGCTCATGCTCCCCACCACGACCAACTCGGTGATGCTGCGTTGTTCCAGCAGTGCCCGCAGGTTGGTTTCGCGGAACGCATTGACGAAATGCTTGAGCACCACCGGCTCATCGGCCTGGTTCAGCACCTTGGGGTGCAGATGCGCACCCTCCGAACCCGGGGTGAAGAAGGGCGCATCGTCGGAGGTAAATTCGTGACGTACATGAATCACCGCATCGCCCGCCTGGCGAAACGCCTGGAGCACTTGCTGTGCCTTGTCTGCCGCTGAGTCCACCCCGTCAAGCGGCCACTTGCCCTGAGGGAAGTAGTCGTTCTGGATATCGATTAGGATGAGTGCTTGCTTGGCCATGTTGGTTTCCTTGTGAGGGTTGATGCGTCCAGTATCCTGGCTGGCGCGGCGCCTGGGGATTGGCCGCACCGACAATAACAGAGGGAAAACTGACAATGGCGATCGTCGAGCTCGGCGTGCTGATCTACAGCGGTGCGCAAATGGCCGCCGTGCATGGCTTGACCGACCTGTTCGCGGTCGCCAACCGGATTGCGGCCGAGCATCAGTCCGAGCAGCTGCCATCCCTGCGCATCAGTCATTGGCAGGCCGAAACAGGCCATGCGCCGACCCGTGTGTTCGACAGCCAGCCCAGCTCCGGTCAGGCACTGACAGCCTTGCTGATTCCACCTTCCATCGCCGGCTTTTCCGAAGGCCAGGCGTCCGCTGAATTGCTGGATTGGCTGCGCCAGCAACACCGCACCGGGACCATTCTGGGCGGGGTGTGCGTGGGCTCGATCCTGATGGCGGAAAGCGGCCTGTTGGACGGGCGCAGTGCCACCACGCACTGGACGTCGGCCAAGTCTTTCGCCGCGCGTTACCCGTCCATCCGCCTGGAAGCCGACAAACCTATCGTCGACGACGGCGACCTGATCACCACCGCCGGCCTTATGGCCTGGTCCGAACTGGGCCTGCGCCTGGTGGACCGTTTGCTCGGCCCGAGCATCGCTGCCAGCACTGCGCGTTTCCTGGTGATCGAACACAGCGACAGCGCCAGTGAATGCGGGAGTAACTTTGCGCCGATCCTCGCCCATGGCGACGCTGCGATTCTCAAGGTGCAGCATTGGCTGCAGGCCAGCGGTGCGGTGGATGTTTCGTTGGCTGCCATGGCGCTAGAGGCGAGACTTGAGGAGCGCACCTTCCTGCGACGGTTCCGCGCCGCTACTGGTTTGAAACCCACCGAATACTGCCAGCACCTGCGAGTGGGCAAGGCGCGGCAGATGCTTGAGTTCACCAACGGCACCATTGATCACATCGCCTGGACCGTGGGTTACCAGGATCCCGGCGCTTTCCGTGCCACCTTCAAGAAAATCACCGGGCTGGCGCCAAGCGACTACCGTAGCCGTTTTGGTGTGATGCCGGCCAAGGCCCAAGCCTGAATCGTGCAGAAAACCGCGACACCGGGATCACTTCGTGCAGAATAAAACAGGCCAAGTGCTATCGCTTTTCTCGCAACTGATTGATTCCCCGCCTGTTTAAACAAGCCCCGCCTTGGCTTGATCCCTGCAACTGTTCCCCTACACACATGGCAGGACAGCCAAGGGGGACGCATGACCCCGACCAATCGCAAAAAAATCGTGGTGGCGCACTCAATCCGTCCGGATGCGCCATTACACGAAGTCGAAACCAACCGCGCCCTGGCCCGCTGGCTGGCGCACATCCTCGGGCTCAAATACGGCGGCAGCTATAACCCTGAGCTGCACAGTGGACGCGATCTCTATCTGTTACCTACGCAGACGCTGGTCGGCGCGGCCCAGGCGCGGCAGTTGGGTGTCAAAGGCCCTGAGGATTTGTGGGGCGGCTACGTCGACCACGATTTCATCTGCACCAAGGCCATCAGTCACGGCTTGCTGAATAAAATCGCGGTGGCCCCGGAAGGCTGGTCGCCGCTGTTTTCCGAGCGCATCCGCAATGTGGTGTTGGATGGCTTGAGTGTGCACGCCCTGGAAGATGCGCGACCAGCGGCGACCCACTTGCTCGACACCGGTCCGATCCGCCTCAAGCCCGTGCATGCCTGTGCCGGTCGCGGCCAGGAAGTGATCCGCAGCCTCGACGAATTCGACGCCATCCTCGCGCGCCCAGACGCAGCGCAATTGTTCAGCGAAGGCGTGGTGCTGGAGCAGGACCTGAGTGACGTGGTCACCCACAGTGTCGGCCAGAGCTTTATCGGTGATCACGTCATCAGCTACTGCGGTGATCAATACCTGACCCGGGACGGGCAGGGCGAAGAGGTCTATGGTGGTTCTAACCTGTTGGTGGTGCAGGGCTACTACGAAGACCTGCTCCAGCTCGAGCTGCCCGATGACGTACGTCTGGCTATCCAACAGGCGCAGACCTTCGATAACGCGGCGGATGAGGCCTATCCCGGGTTCTATGCCTCGCGGCGCAATTACGACATCGCTCAAGGCCTGGATAGCGATGGCCAGCGCCGCAGTGGCGTGCTGGAGCAATCCTGGCGCATGGGCGGGGCCAGCAGCGCGGAAGTCGCGGCGCTGCAAAGCTTCGTCAACAACCCCGGACTGCGGGCGATTTATGTCTCGTCGGTAGAAACCTACGTCGACCAGCCGCTGCCGGCCGACGCGATCGAGGTGTACCGGGGCCCGGCAGAAAACAGCGACTTTCTTCTCAAGTACGTGACGGTCAAATCCTATGACGGCTAGAAGCGAAACCATTGCCATTGATATCGACGACGAACAGATGAGCGGGACCTTCCTCAGTCCCAAATCGAAAGTGCCGGGGGTGTTGTTTGTCCACGGCTGGGGCGGCAGCCAGGAGCGTGATTTGGAACGAGCCAAAGGC
Source organism: Pseudomonas sp. PAMC 26793 (assembly GCF_000313235.1). Lineage (NCBI taxonomy): Bacteria > Pseudomonadati > Pseudomonadota > Gammaproteobacteria > Pseudomonadales > Pseudomonadaceae > Pseudomonas > Pseudomonas sp. PAMC 26793. Next base: position 113,002 of record NZ_AMXG01000021.1, on the reverse strand, counting down.
ATCGCCGGGCTGGGGTGTGTATGCCTCACATTCGACCTGCGTGGCCACGCCGGCAACGGCATTCCGCTGTCCCGCGTCACCCGCGAAGACAACCTGCGGGACCTGCTCGCAGCCTATGACCGCCTGCTGTCACACCCGGCCATCGACACCTCGGCGGTGGCGGTGGTGGGCACCAGCTACGGCGGTTACCTGGCTGCCATCCTCACCTCGTTGAGGCCCGTACGCTGGCTGGCGCTGCGGGTGCCGGCGCTGTACCGCGACCAGGAATGGCTCAAGCCCAAGCGCGACCTCGACAAGGCCGACTTGATGGATTATCGCGGGACCTTTGTGCACGCCGAAACCAATCGCGCGCTGCATGCCTGCGCGGCGTTCACGGGTGATGTGCTGATTGTTGAATCCGAAACGGATGACCATGTGCCCCACGCCACCATCATGAGCTACCGCGCCGCCTGCCAGCAGACGCACTCGCTGACCCACCGGATTATCGACGGTGCGGATCACTCCCTGAGTGACCCGGTGTCCCAGCAGGCCTACACCTCGATCCTGGTGGACTGGATTACCGAGATGGTGGTGGGCGAGCGCTTGAGCATCATCCAGTCGTAGGCGTCTTCTTCACCCGCAGCGCCTTGGCCTTGGCTTCCACCGCGAGGTACATCAGCAGCGCCACCAGCAGCGGCAGAATGAAGTAGATCGCGCGGTAAGCGATCAGCCCCGCGAGCAAACTGCCGCGGGACGCTTCGTGCTGCAGCAGGGCAATGAACACCGCCTCCAGCACCCCAAGCCCTGCGGGTATATGCGTGACCACTCCGGCAATGCTGCTGATCAGCAACACCCCGAGCACCACGGGGTAATCCAGTTGCTTGGGCAGCAGCGTGAAGATCACCGCCGCCATCAGCGACCAGTTCAGCGCGCCGAGTGCCAACTGCAACACCGCCATGCGCAACGACGGCAGGCTGATTTCAATCCCGCGCACTGACCACGCGCGTTTTTTCGACAAGCGACAGGCCAGCAGATAACCCAGGCTCGCCAGTACCAGCAATACGCCGACGCCTTGCAGCGCGCCACTGCTGAGTTTCCACCCTGGCGGCAATGTCACCAGCCCGCTGCTGAACACTGCACCGGCAATCGCCATGTAGCCGAACCAATTGGTGGCCAGGCTCAAGCCGAGGATCTTGGCGATATTCCCGCTGCTCACCCCAAGCCGGGAATACAGGCGATAGCGCATGGCGATGCCACCGACCCAGGCGCTCAGGTTGAGATTGAACGCATAGCTGATGATGCCCACCGGCAAGATCTGCTTCCAGCGCAAAGGCTGGCGGATGTAGGTGCGGCCGATCAGGTCAAAGCACGAATACACCACGAAGCTGCACGCGGTCAGCGCGCCGGCGATGAGCAAGGTGCGCAGCTTGAAATCCCCAAGGGTGTCGAACACTTCGCTCCAGTCGATACGCCGGGCGAGCAGGGTGAACAACACGATCAGCACCAGGAAAAACACCACCGTCAGCGGCTTTTTCCAGCGTGCGAAGCGGCCTCTTTCAGTCATGCTGCTGAGGCTCCTCATGAACGAAGGGTTTCAACTTCGGTTTATGCGCCGGCAGCCAGCCGGTCCAGGATGGAAAATGCCGCAGCACATGGAACACCACAAAACCCACGGTTACCCGCCAGAACCAGCCGCGAGGCGCGCGGTTTTCCGGCATGGTCTTGCAGTGGTTCTGACTCAAATACTCCAGGCGCTCGAACAACTGCTGATTGAACCCGCGATCACGAATCAGCACATTCGCCTCAAGGTTCAGCGACAGGCTCAGGGGATCGAGATTGCTCGAGCCCACCGTACTCCACTCCTCATCCACCAGTGCCACCTTGCCGTGCAGCGGGCGCTGGCAGTACTCGTGGATCACCACACCTTCCTTGAGCAAATAGTCATACAGCATGCGTGCCGCGAGCTTGGCCAGCAGCACATCCGGCTGGCCTTGCATGATCAATTGCACCTGCACGCCGCGCCGCGCGGCATTACGGATTTCCCGCAGCAGACGATAGCCGGGAAAGAAGTAGGCGTTGGCAATCACCACCCGCCGCTCGGCCTTGCGCAGCGCGTGCAGGTAGGCCTCTTCAATATCGGTACGATGTTGCAGATTGTCCCGGTAAATCAGCCGCACCAGGCCATCGCCTTCGCCCGCTGCCCATGGCGACGGTCGTTGCTCGCGCCGCCAGCCGCGCCGTTTACGCACGCGCCGGCCGCTTTGCGCGAGGGCGAAATGATGCAGGTCGGCCACCGCCGAGCCTTGCACCTGCACCGCATAATCCTGCTTGGCTTCGGGGCCGAAATCCCCCAGGTGATCCGCAGAAAAATTGATCCCGCCGATAAACGCCACGCTGGCATCCACCACCACAATCTTGCGGTGCAGGCGGCGAAACCAATTGGTGCGAAAGCCCAGTGTCTTGCTCGCCGGGTCGAACATCTGCACGGTCACGCCGGCCTGGCTCAATTCGCTGAGAAACCCCGGTGTCAGCTCGCCACAACCAAAGCCATCGAGGCTGGCGACGACCTTTACGCCACGCTGCGCGGCCTCAATCAAAATGCCTTTCAGCTCGTGACCGACCTTGTCTTCAAAAAGAATAAAGGTCTCCAGCAGGATCTCCCGCTGCGCCTGGCGCATCGCCTCGAACACCTTGGGAAAGTAGGCCTCGCCGTTCTCCAGCAACTCCACCTTGTTACCGTGTTGCCAGCCGTAATCCAGGTCCCGGGCCACGGCATCGTCTGGCGGTTGATCCGTCGCGATATGTTCCACCGCGACCTTTTCCAGTGGGGCGCTGTTCATAACTCGATCTCCACCGACAGCGGCGCATGGTCCGACAAATGTGACCACGGGCGGCTGGTCAGGACTTGTGGCTGATGCACTTTGAGGTTGCGCACATAGATGCGGTCCAACGGTAGCAGCGGCAGACGCGCCGGGAAGGTGCGGGCCGGCTTGCCGTGGATTTCGATAAACACTTCCCGCAGCCCGCAGTGGGCAAGATCGGCCCGCTGACGCCAGTCGTTGAAGTCTCCGGCGACAATTACCGGTGCGTCGGCGGGAATCTCGGCGATCCGCTGGGCGATCAGGCGCAGTTGCTCCTGGCGATGCACCTCCCGCAGCCCGAGGTGTACGCAGATGGCATGCACGTCCCGCACGCTGCCCGGCAAACGCAGCACGCAATGCAGCAGCCCGCGGCTTTCATGGCCGCTTTGGGAAATGTCGAGGTTGTCGTAGCGGATGATCTGGAATTTCGACAGCAACGCATTGCCGTGGTCGCCATGGGGATACACCGCATTACGCCCATAGGCATATTGCGGCCAGATGCTGTCGGCGAGGAACTCGTACTGCGGCATGCTCGGCCAGTTGCTGTAGCGCTTGGGATGGCGCTCGTGGGTGCCGTGGATTTCCTGGAGGAACACCACATCGGCCGCCACGCTGCGAATCGCCTCCCGCAGCTCGGGCAGAATGAAGCGCCGGTTGAGCGCGGTGAAGCCCTTATGAGTATTGACCGTCAGCACCCTGAAGCGGGTGATGGCTTCGGTGGGCGTGATCGGCATCAGCTCCGGGTGGGTCATGGTTGCTCCCGTGGGTTGGGTGTCGAGTGACCTCCGTTTTTGGATGACTGTGGAATTTGGCAGAAAGTTTCGGCGCCCTTACAGACGGCACACAGCAAAATGTGGGAGCGGGCTTGCTCGCGAAGACGGTGGGTCAGTCGATATCTCTGTTGACTGACACACCGCTTTCGCGAGCAAGCCCGCTCCCACATTGGGTTCTTTATCGCTGCGGGATCAATGCCCGCCAACCACCCGGGTCGAGCTCTCGGCATACACCGGCCCCAGCCGGTCAAGGCGCCCGCTCCAGGCCGTCAGCGCCAGGGCCACCAACACCACCGAACCGCCAATCCACGCCGTGTGGATCAAGCCCATGTGGGCGACGATCAAGCCACCGGCCCACGCACCACCGGCGATCCCCAGGTTGAACGCCGCAATGTTCAGGCCCGAGGCCACGTCCACCGCGTTCGGCGTGTGATGTTCCGCCTGGCGCACCACGTACACCTGCAAGCCCGGCACGTTGCCGAAGGCGACCGCGCCCCACACCAGCACCGTGGCCAAGGCCAGCCATGGGTTGCTTGCGGTCATGGTCAATACAAACAACACCGCGGCGAGCAGGGCGAAGATGATTTTCAGGGCACTGATCGGCCCGCGTTTGTCCGCCAGTTTGCCGCCCCAGATGTTACCGACGGCCACCGAGATGCCGTACACCAGCAGCACCAGGCTGACGGTGCCGGCGCTGAACCCGGAGATGTCCTGAAGGATCGGCGCCAGGTAGGTGAACGCGATGAACGAGCCGCCGTAACCCACCGCCGTCATGGCATACACCAGCAGCAGCCGCGGCTGTTTCAGGACTTGCAGTTGCTGCAACAGCGACGCGGGTTTGCTGTGGGCGATGTTGTTCGGCACGTAGAGCAGGCTGCCGATAAACGCGATCAGACCCAGGGCCGAGACGGCGAGGAAGGTTTCACGCCAGCCGAAGTGCTGGCCGATAAACGTCCCCAGCGGTACACCGGTCACCAACGCCACGGTCAGGCCGGTAAACATGATGGCAATCGCACTGGCGGCTTTTTCCTTGGGCACCAGGCTGGTGGCGATGGTCGAGCCAATCGAGAAGAACACCCCGTGGGCCAGGCCGGTGACGATCCGCGCCAGCACCAGGGATTCATAGCTCGGCGCTTGCCAGGCCAGCAGGTTGCCGAGGGTGAACAGCACCATCAGCGACAACAGCAGCCATTTACGCGGCACTTTGCCGGTCAGGGCGGTGAGCACGGGGGCGCCGATGGCCACGCCCAGGGCGTAGAGGCTGACCAGCAGGCCGGCGGACGGCAAGTCGACACCCAGGTCTGCACCGATAGTGGGTAACAAGCCAACGATGACGAATTCGGTCGTCCCGATGGCAAAAGCGCTGAGGGTCAGCGCGAGCAAGGCAATGGGCATGGCTGCAACTCCGGTGGGTTTCAATCAGGAGCGCAGTCTCGGGTGTTGGCTTATGCGGAAAAAGACAGGTAGTGGCATTTGATATTTGCCTGGTACGCACGGATCGACGCGCGGGGGGGAACGATCAGGCCTCAAACCCGTCAGTTCCTTACAGACCCTTCTGAAGGAGCCCGGTGTTTTGTTGAATTTAAAGACTGTGCTACTGCTCGGCACGCTGCTGTTCTGTGGCAGCGGCGCGCTGCAAGCGGCTACCGCCCCCGCGGCTCCAGCGCCTGCCGCCCCGGCCACGCCGGAACTGTTGGTGGAAGGCGGCCTGCTCGGCGCCATCAGCTCCAGCATCGATGATGTGCAGGACAAACTCGACCTCAACCAGAACCTGATCGACGCTTGGCGCCTGCGGGCCGATCGCGCGGCGGATGAGGTGGACAAGCTGGTCAACCAGCCGTCCGAGCGTTCCTCATGGAGCGTGGCGGGGGATTTCCTGGTGCTGTCCGGGGTGTGGATCGGCGCATTCGCCGCGCTGACCCTGCTCGGGCGCTTTATCGTCAAGCGCTTGAGCCTGCAGCGGCATATCGCACCACGCCAGCGCCTCCAGGCGTTGCTCGGCTACTTGATTCCCTACACGATTCCGGCCGTGATCTGCCTGCCATTGACGCTGTATGTCAGCCACTTCCTGCCCACCTCGGTAGGCCGGGCCCTGGCGCTGTGTTTTGCCTACGCCACCAGCAGCGGTATTTTTTCCACCTCGATCCTCTTGTGCGTCATCGTCATGTTCAACGTCGGCCACAAGCGCCCGGCCGTGCAGATTATTCGTGACTACTGCCCCAAGCCGCTGTTCCTGATCGGCTTCCTCGCAGCCCTCAGCGATGCGTTGACCAGCCCACAGATCGCCCGTCAATTTGGGGGCAATATCACCGCCAGCGTCGCGATCTTCACCGGGCTGTTTGCCTCGGTGATTTTCGGCATGCTGGTGATTCGCCTGCGCCGTCCGGTGGCGCATTTGATCCGCAACCGGCCCCTGGCCCAGCGCTTGAAACACCCGGCAGTGCAGCAATCCCTGCGGGTGTTTTCCGGCTTGTGGTATTGGCCGATTCTGTTGATGGTGCTGGTGTCGGCGATCAACCTGATCGGCGCCGGCGACGACAGCCAGAAAGCCCTGCGCTGTGCGCTGTTCACCACAATCCTGCTGATCGGCACGGTGTTCCTCAGCACGGTATTGCAGCACCTGTTCCAGTCCCGCAGCACGGTGGCGGTCCAGCGCAGCAGCGCCTACAAGGAACGTTTCCTCAGCTTGTTGCACGCGTTGTTGCGCATCGTCATGGCCATCGCCTTTATCGAAATCCTCGGGCGTATCTGGGGCGTTTCGCTGTTTGAATTTGCCCAGCGCAACTCCGTGGGCCGGGCCATCAGTGATTCCCTGAGCAGCATCGGTTTGATCCTGCTGGTGACTTGGCTGTTCTGGGTAGTGCTCGATACCGCGATCCAGGAAGCGCTGAAGCCACCGGTCAACAAACGCTCCAGCCGCCAGCCCAGCACGCGGGTGAAAACCATCCTGCCGTTGTTGCGCAACGCGGTGAAAATCATCCTGGTGGTGATCTGTGCGATCACCACCATGGCGAACCTGGGGATCAACGTCGCACCGCTGCTGGCGGGTGCCGGGGTGGTGGGGCTAGCCATTGGTTTTGGCTCCCAGCAACTGGTGCAGGATGTGATCACCGGGCTGTTCATCATCATCGAAGACACCCTGTCGATAGGCGACTGGGTGGTGCTCGACTCCGGCCATGCCGGCACCGTCGAGGGCCTGACCATCCGCACCCTGCGCCTGCGGGACGGCAAGGGGTTTGTGCATTCGGTGCCGTTCGGGCAGATCAAGGCGGTTACCAACCAGTCGCGTCAATTCGCCTATGCGTTTTTCTCGGTGCAGTTCACCTACGACACCGATGTCGACAAGGCCGTGGAACTGATTCGCGAGGCGGGGCAGTCGATCCGCGACGACGTGTTCCTCAAGTACAATCTGCAAGGGCCGCTGGAAGTATTTGGCGTCGACAAGATGGACCTCAACGGCGTGGTGCTAACGGCGCAATTCCGCACGGTGTCGGGCGGGCAATATGCGGTGAGCCGTGCGTTTAACCAGCGGTTGAAGAAGCTTGTGGATAACTGTGCCTTCGTCCACTTCGCGCAAACTTATCCACAGCAGGTGATGGTGCCGCAGCGGGTTGGGCAGCAGGTGGATGAGCCGGAGGAAGAGGTGCCTTCGTCGGTGGTGCTTACCGAGCAGCCAAGAACCCAATAGTTTTGGGCTGGGGCTACCGGCCTCTTCGCGAGCAAGCCCGCTCCCACAATCGACCGCATTCCAAGGGTGGAACCGGATCGAATGTGGGAGCGGGCTTGCTCGCGAAGGCGTCATTACGGGCGCTACACGAGTCAGCGCCTGATCAGCTTCTCCCGCACTAACCCCGCCGCCTGCGCATCCAACTCCAGCAACACCTGCTGCTTGCCCGCCATCTCCACCGCCGCCGGCACACCATCCCGATACACCAGCCGATTACCGCTCAACGCCGGCACCTTGCTGCCCGGCAGCAGCGTACCCACCAGGTTCAGCGGGTCCGCTCCACATACGGCAATCAAGCTGCCATCGTGGGGCCGCCGCCGAACTTCCCGCAGCAGGGGAATCGCTTCCGGCAACGCAAACTGTTCTCCCGCCAGACCACTCACAAACCGGCCACCACGAATCTCGCCCCGGGCTTCCAGCCGGTGGAACGTGCGCAGCAATTCCCGCCAACTGGGCAGCCAGTCCGCCTCGCGCTCCAGCAGGCGCCAGAACACCACGCCGTAGCGGCGCAGCAAGGTCATCGCCACATGCTCCAGCGTCTCGGCCGAGTGAGCCGTCGGGCGCGTACCGTCCGCCACCGGCGCCCGCCGTACCAGGGCCCAACGCCCGGCATCGTCCATCCCGCCGACAAACGCGCCGCGCCCGCGCCGACTGCTGCGGGCCTGGCGTTTGCTCGCAGGTGTGGTCAGGGCGCGCAGGCCGGCAAAGCTGTCGGCGTTCGCCAGTCCGGCGCCCACCAGTTCCTGCAAGGCGGTTTCCAGTTCGCTGCGCAGCAGATGGGCTTCGTGGACCAATTCATCAAAAAACAGCGCGCCGTTTTCCCGCAGCGCCTGATGGACTTTCTGCGCCTTGGGCGAAAGCTCGCTGCTGTCGGGCGCTTCGGTCAGCCCACTCCACAACGGCACCTGGCTGCGGGGCAACAGCACTACCGGCGTGCTACGCAAGGCTGTCGCGCCAGTCTTGTTGCTCAGGCGCGTCCACACCACCTTGCCGCTGCGGCACAAATCGTCCAGCCAGTGGGGCGCGTAATCCTTGATTCGGGCGCTGAGCAAATCGCTGTCCCAGGCCGACGTGGCTGCGGCATAGCCTTCGAACTGCGCGACGATCTGCGGCAACACCGCGCTGCCCTGGCCACGGGTGCCCTCCGACAGGTGCTGCCAGTCGAACAGAAACCGCATGAAATCCTGCAACGCCACCGGCTCGATTTCCCGGCGCAGACGCTTGACCGTGTAGCGGTGAATACGCGCCAGCAGGTGGCGTTCGCACCATTGTTCGTCGCTGGCGCCGGGGCTGAAACGGCCGCGCAGTACGTAGCCTTCGCTTTCCAGCCGCGCAAGTGCCTGTGATACGTCTGCCACCGGCAAGGCCAGGCGCGCGGCGATCTCGATCAGGGTCAATGGGCCAAAACCGCTCAGGCGCGCCCGCAGAACTTCCACCAAGGCTTCATCGAAGGTCCAGGGCTCATCGAAACCGGGTAGCAGCGGCAGGTCATTTGGATAGATCGCGTTTAAGCAACTCAAGCGCTCCAGGGCGACCCAAACGGCTTGGTCGGCACCGATCTGCAATCGGCTGGCGCGCCCACCGTCGGCCAGGGCTTGCAGCCATTGGGCCCATTGCGGCGCAACTTCCGATTCAGCGATGCACGCCAGGCTCATCAACGCTTCATGCATTTCATCCAGGCCGTTGGGTGCCGGCCAGGCTTCCTCGCACACACCGGCAATCGCTTCGGCATCCAGCGCGCCGAGGTCGTCGGTGCTTTGCGGGTCGCTCCAACGGCGGTTGAGCACGGCCTGGGTACGACGCTCTTCCAGCGGTGCGTCATCAAGAAAGGTGTAGGGGCGGGCGCTGAGAATCTCCGCTGCCAAGGGTGACGGCGCCGGCAGGTCGCGGCTGATCAAACGGATTTCGCCGCGCTCCATGCGCCGCAGCAGGGCCAGCCAGCCTTCGCTGTCCATGGCCTCGTGCAGGCAGTCGTCGAGGGTTTGCTCCACCAGCGGATGCTCCGGCACTTCCCGCTCGCCGGCAAGGTTTTCCAGGCAGGCGATCTGGTCCGGGAACACACTGGCGATCAGGTCTTCACTCTTCATGCGCTGGATCTGCGGCGCCACCTTGCGCCCGCCGGTGTAACGCGGCAGCGCCAGGGCCACGCCGGCATTCCAGCGCCAGCGCACGCCGAACAGCGGCGCATCCAGCACCGCCTGGATCAGGATGTGCTCGGCGGTGTTGCTGTTCAGGTAGCGCCACACCTCATCCAGCTCAAAGCTGTGGCTGGTGGACAGCGACAACACGATCGCATCCTCGCTGGCGGCGGCTTGCAGTTCGAAGTTGAAGGTGCGGCAAAACCGTTTGCGCAGTGCCAGGCCCCAGGCGCGGTTGATGCGACTGCCGAACGGCGTGTGGATGATCAATTGGGTGCCGCCGGACTCGTCGAAAAACCGCTCCATGATCAGCGTGTCCTGGGACGGCAGCGCACTCAATGCCAGCCGCGCTCGCGCCAGGTAATCCACCAGTTGTTCGGCGCTGGCCAGGTTCAAACCGAGGGTGCCGGTGAGCCAGTCGAGCGCCGCCTGCAGCTTGCCGGGCGTGGCCCCCAGCCGCTCGTCCAGTTGCCCATGCAGGCGCGCCACGGCAAACGACAACTCGGCACTGCGGCCCGGTGCTTCACCGAGCCAGAACGGAATGGTCGGCGGCTGGCCGTGGGCATCCTCGACCCGCACTTTGCCGGCTTCCACCCGCAGGATGCGGTAGGACGTGTTGCCCAACTGGAAGATATCCCCGGCGATGCTTTCCACCGCGAAGTCTTCGTTGACGCTGCCGATGTTCAGGCTTTGCGGCTCCAGCAGCACGCTGTAGTCGGCGTTGTCGGGGATGGTGCCGCCGCTGGTCACGGCGGTGAGCTTGGCGCCCCGCCGGCCGCGCAGGGTGCGGGTGATGGCGTCGCGGTGCAGGTAAGCGCTGCGGATGCCCTGGCGGCCGTTGTAGCCCTCGGCGAGCATCTGTAGCAGCGCCTGATAGTGGCGTTCATCCAGTTCGGCGTAGGGCGAGGCGCGGCGGATCAGCGTGAGCAGGGCCTGTTCCTGCCATTCCTGGCAGCTGACTTCGGCGATGATCTGCTGGGCCAGCACATCCAGCGGCGCGACCGGGATCAGCAAGGTGTCCAGCTCGCCCCGGCGCACGCAGTCGAGGAGGGCAGCGCATTCGATCAGGTCGTCGCGGGTGGTGGCGAACAACCGGCCTTTGGGCGTGCCGCCGACCTGATGCCCGGAGCGTCCGACCCGTTGCAGGAAACCGTTGATCGAGCCGGGCGAGCTGATCTGGCACACCAAATCAACCTCGCCAATATCAATCCCCAGCTCCAGCGACGCGGTGGCGATCAGCACTTGCAACTCGCCGGCCTTGAGCCGTTGTTCGGCGTCCAGGCGCAGTTCCTTGGCGAGGCTGCCGTGGTGGGCGGCGACGGCGGTTTTGCCCAGGCGCTCGCTCAAGTGCCGGGCCAGGCGTTCGGCCAGGCGCCGGGTGTTGACGAAAATCAGCGTGGTGCGGTGTTGTTTGGCCAGTTCGGCGAGGCGGTCGTAGACCAGCTCCCACACGTCGTTGGCCATGACCGCCGACAGCGGCACCGGCGGTACTTCGATATCCAGGTCCCGTGGGCGCGCGTGGCCGATGTCGACGATCTCGCAGGGCCGGCCGGTGCCCACCAGAAAGCGCGATACGGCCTCGATGGGCTTTTGCGTGGCGGACAGGCCGATGCGGGTCAGCGGTTCGCTGCATAAACCCTGCAAGCGCTCCAGCGTCAGGGCCAGGTGACTGCCACGCTTGCTGGCGGCGATGGCGTGGATCTCATCGACGATCACCGTGCGGATGCTGGCGAGCATCTGCCGGCCGGAATCCGAGCCCAGCAGCACGTAGAGCGATTCCGGGGTGGTCACCAGGATATGCGGCGGGTGCTTGCGCATCAGGGCGCGGTCTTTCTGCGGCGTGTCGCCGGTACGTACGGCGGTGCGGATCGCCAGCGGCGGCAGGCCCAGGCGCTGCAGGTGGTCGGTGATACCAGCCAGCGGGTTTTGCAGGTTGATCTGGATATCGTTGGACAATGCCTTGAGCGGCGAAACGTAGACCACCAGCGTCTGGTCTGGCAGTTGGCCGCCATTGGCCAGGCCTTGGTGTACAAGGTCGTCCAGCACCGCGAGAAAGGCGGTCAGGGTCTTGCCGGAGCCGGTGGGCGCGGCAATCAGCGTCGAGCGTCGCTCGCGGATCAGCGGCCACGCCCGGGCCTGGGCGGTGGTCACCGACGGGAACGTACTGCGGAACCAGGCGCTGACGGCGGGGTGGAAACCGTTCAAGACCGTGTCCGTTGATTCAGGAAGGTTCATACCCAATTTATGCGGCCAGCCCCGGCAACTTGCAACCCCGCACTTTATAAGTGACGGTTGCGCTACAAACCCGCAAAATGCAACGATTCTGGCAAATGCCAACGGCATGGCTCACAAGCCTGTCGATAATAACCATCGTTCCAAACAGACCGGGCCTGCTCAATCTATGCGAATGCGCCTTATGTTACTGGGCGGCGGGAATGCCCTCGGGCAGGCGCTGATTCGCCTCGGTGCGGAGGAAGACATCGGTTTCCTCGCCCCGCGTCCGCCCCAAGACGGCTGGGATGCCGCGAGCCTCACGCAACTGCTCGACGACACCCGTCCCGATGCCTTGATCAATCTCGCCTATTACTTCGACTGGTTCCAGGCGGAGACGGTCAGCGAAACGCGTCTGGCTGCCCAGGAATATGCGATCGAGCGCCTGGCGGAACTGTGCCAGCACCACAGCATCACTTTGCTGCAACCGTCCAGCTACCGGGTGTTCGATGGCTCCCGCGCCACCGCCTACAGCGAAAAAGACGAACCCGTGCCCTTGGGCCTGCGGGGCCAGGCGTTGTGGCGCATCGAGCAGAGCGTACGCGCCACCTGTCCGCAGCACGTGCTGCTGCGTTTTGGCTGGCTGCTGGATGACAGCGTCGACGGCACCCTCGGACGCTTCCTGGCCCGTGCCGAAAAACCTGACGAACTGCTGATGGCCGACGACCGCCGGGGCAACCCGACGCCGGTGGACGACGCGGCGCGGGTGATCATTTCGGTGCTCAAGCAACTGGATTGCGCCGCGCCGTTGTGGGGCACTTATCACTATGCCGGCCACGAAGCGACCACCCCGCTGGCGCTGGGGCAGGCGATCCTGACCGAAGCGCGCAACTTCCACCCGCTGGCCGTGGAAGCCCCGACCGCCCAGGCCCACGCCGCCCGTCCGGATGCCGCCGATGAACCGCAACACGCGGTGCTGGCCTGCAAGAAAATCCTCCACACCTTCGGCATCAAGCCACGGGCATGGCGGGCCGGGTTGCCGGCGTTGCTCGACCGGTTCTACCGACACGGTCAAACTTAAAAAAAGGCGCCTGCAACAGGCGCCTTTTTTGCGGTGGTGTCCGGACGGATTCGGTTGATACGTGTTGGCCAGGCGGGGGCGCCACGGCATACGAAAAATTTGAAACCTTTGGTGCGCCCGGTCATCCATGCCAATAGGGATTGATTGTGCTTACGGCTCGTTCAGCAAAAGCAAAAGTCTGCATTCAGAAGAAGACTTCGCCCATCCAGCCATGGGCAGCCTAAAAGAGGAGCCCCACCCATCATGGCAACACATTCTCCGGTGAATGGTTCGCCGCCGCCTCACGATGATGTGTATGAGGAGGCGCACGACCTGCAGTTCGCTTTGAGTACCGCCGGGCTTGGTATATGGCGCCTGGATTTGACGACGGGTGAACTGAAGACCTCGGCCACTTGCCGCCTCAACTTCGGACTCGAACCACAGATACCGTTCAGTTATGAGCACATGCAGCGCTTGGTGCACGCCGAAGACAAGCGCCGAGTGGCCGAAGCGTGGGATCGCTCCATCGCTCAACGTGGCGACTACGATATTCACTACCGCGTCATCACGCCACGGGGTGGAACTCGCTGGCTGCACGTGTGCGCAAGACCCCGTTATGCCGATGATGGTCTACCCGTCGCGATGACGGGAACCGTTCAGGATGTGAGCCAAGAGCAGTCACTTCAGTCGCAGAAGATGGACGCGCTGGGGCGGGTAACTGGCCGAGTGGCTCATGACTTTAACAATCTGCTGACGGTGATCCGTTCTTCAGCGGATCTTTTGAAGCGGCCTTCCCTATCAGAAGAGCGGCGCCTGCGCCTGGTGGAAGCCATTTCCGAGGCGGTGGAGCGTGGTTCTCATTTCACCAGCCAATTGCTGTCCTTCGCTCGCAGGCAAGCCCTCCATCCCGCACCGCTGGATGTCAACTCAAGTACATTGGCCATGGTCGATACGATTGCTGTGCGGGTTGGCACAGGCATCCACGTACGCATCGAGTCCACAGCATTACCCTGCGTTGTTCACGTCGACCCAGGACAGTTTGAAGCCGCCATTCTCAATATGGTCATGAACGCCCGCGACGCCATGATGGAAAAGGGGGAGATGGTCATCCGCGTTGAGTCGATGGACCTTATCCCTGCGTCCGATGGTTATCCCCTTATCAAGGGGCGTTTCGTTGCCGTGTCCATCACAGACAATGGCTCGGGTATCGCTCCGTTCAGCCTCGATAGAATCTTTGAACCGTTTTTCTCCACCAAAGGCAAAGGCCAGAGAACGGGGCTGGGGCTCAGTCAGGTATTTGGTTTTGCCAAACAGTCGGGGGGAGAGATCAGGGTCGAGAGTCGTCTGGGTCAGGGAAGTACGTTCACGCTTTATTTGCCCCGCCCTTGAACTGGATGAGCGGATAGCCCGATGGCGCAAATGGAGTTAGCATCGTAAACCTTCGGCTCAAGAGCCTGTTGTTCACATCAGGGTTGCATTGTGGAAAAGCTAAATCGCCTTCAAAGCGGAATAGAAGGGCTGGATGCTCTGCTCAAGGGCGGGCTAGTCGCAGGTGCCTCCTACATTATCCAGGGGCGCCCAGGATCCGGTAAAACCATCCTCGCCAATCAACTGGGGTTTAATCATGCGCGCAACGGGGGCCGTGTACTGGTCGCCACGTTGCTGGCTGAGTCCCACGACCGGTTATTTCAATTCCTCTCCACCCTGAACTTCTTTGATGTTTCCCGGGTGGGAGCTGAAATTCAGTTCGTCAGTGCGTTTGACACCCTTGAGAACGACGGTCTCGATGAAGTGGTCAAGCTGCTTCGGCGTGAGATCAGTCGTCAGAAGGCCACCGTGTTAGTGGTCGACGGCTTGCTCAATGCACGCTCCAAGGCTGACTCGCCCATCGACACCAAGAAATTCATTTCCGAGCTGCAAGGGCATGCCGCGTTCGCCGGTTGTACGGTGCTGTTTCTCACCAGTTCCCGGTTGGACGACGGCAGTCCGGAGCACACCATGGTTGATGGTGTGATTGAGATGGGCGAGGAGCTTCACGGCAGCCGTTCAGTGCGCCGTATTCAACTGCGCAAGACTCGCGGCAGTGGTGCACTGACCGGATTGCACGAGTGTGAAATTACCGACGATGGCCTGGTGGTTTATCCGCGTCTGGAAAGCCTCTACAGCCATCCATCGTTACCTGACAGTGCCGATCTGACGCGTATCACCAGCGGCATCGGTTCGCTGGACGCCATCATCGGCGGTGGCCTGCACAGTTCTTCCGTTACGCTCGTCATGGGGCCTTCCGGCGTCGGGAAAACCACGTTGGGCCTCCGGTTCCTCGCTGAGTCGACAGTGGAAGCGCCGGGCCTGCATTTCGGTTTTTATGAAAGCCCGCAGCGGTTACGCCTCAAAGGCCAATCGCTGGGTATTGATATCAAGGGTATGGAAGAAAGTGGTGCGCTGAGTCTTGCCTGGCAACCCACGACAGAAGGCCTGCTCGACGGTCTCGGCGCACGTCTGCTGAAAATGGTTGAGGAAAAGGGCATCAAGCGCCTGTTCATCGACAGCTTGAGCGGCATGACCCGAGTGTCGACGAACCCGGCACGCATCACTGATTTCTACAGTGCCCTGATGAGCGAGCTTCGTGCCCGTGGCGTAACGGTATTTGCCTCATGGGAGATGCGTGACGTTTTTGGTTCGGAGGTCAGTTCTCCGACCCCGGACCTGTCCAGTATTGTCGATAACCTGCTGCTGATGCGTTTCTTCGAGATTCAATCTGAACTAAGAAGAATGCTTTCGATTCTTAAGGTACGAGATAGCTTCTACGATCCTTCGCTTCTTGAAGTGGTAATCCATGAAAACGGCGTTGACCTGAAGAAGGCATCAAGAAATGCATTGGCTGTCCCTAATGATTCTTCGCTGCCGGGCTCAACGTCCTAAGTCTCTGATTCGGGTTGAACTGACATGACCACCATCCTGGTCGTCGACGACGAGTATTTGATCGCTGACATTCTCGGCTATGCGCTGGAGGATGAGGGGTACATGGTCGTAAAAGCGAGCAATGGCCAGAAAGGACTCGAGGTCCTGGAGCGCGAGCGGCCAGCGTTGATCATCACCGACTTCATGATGCCGGTCATGGACGGCCTGGAGTTTGCCGAAGCGGTTCGTGCACTGCCGGCAGTCAAACACTTGCCCATCATTCTGATCAGCGGAGCCCAGGCACATATTGGTATGGAGCGGTCGGACTTGTTCAATGCGGTGTTGAAAAAGCCGTTCAACATTGACTTGGTCATAGCTCAAGTGCACCAACTCCTGGCTGACGCCTGATTCGCAGCACACGGGCGTGTGCCTGGCCTCTGATTGGCACTGGCCTTCTATGGGAAGGCTCACAAAAAAGGCCCTGTACAACAGGGCCTTGGGTAGAACCTAGAACTTGTAGCCAATACCGACCATGTACACCATCGGATCAACATCCACATTGACCTTGGCCCGAGTGCCCTGGCCCAGGGCGTTGTTATCCACAGTGGCCTTGGTGCTGATGTCGATGTAGCGCGCCTGGGCGTTGATCATCCACTTGTTGTTGATCATGTAGTCCGCACCGATCTGCGCGGCCCAGCCCCAGGAGTTTTCCGCCTTGAAGTTGCTGAAACCGGCCTGCTCGGCGCGGCTGCCGACGTGCTCGTCGTAGATCCAGGTGTAGTTGATACCGGCGCCGATGTACGGTTGGAATACCGACTTGCTGTCCAGCGGGTAATACACGACGCTCAGGGTCGGTGGCAGGTGCTTCAGTGTACCGAGCTTGCCGTTGGCGGCGCCCAGGGCGGTGTCCTTGATCTTCACATCGTGCTCGAACGGCGTGGCCGCCAGCAGTTCGATACCCCAGTGGCTGGTGAACATGTAGGCGAAGTTCAAGCCCAGTTGAGTGTCGCTGCTCATGGTCGCCTTGCCACCCAGGTTGGTCCCGGCCAGCGGGCCCTGGTCAACCTTGACACTGCTGCTGTCCGCTTTCGGGTTGACGGTGATTGCACCGGCGCGAATCAGGATGTCACCGGCTTCGTGAGCGTGGGCAACGGGGGCAGCGAGGGCGAGCGCGACAAGCGACGCGCCGAGCAGGGACTTGTTCATGGGAGCTCCAGAGGATGTATTAAAAGAGATACATCCAATGGTAGAGATCGTTCCGGCTGGGCTTTTGACTCAGCTCAATGAAACGGTGATAACGCGCTACTCCTGCAATTCGTACACGTAGATCTTGTCGGCATCCATTTGGTAGCCGGCATCGGCCAGTTCACTGCTGGACGGTTTGACCTGCATCTGGCCTTCGATCCAGTACGGCTGATACAACTCGTCGAGCTTCACGCCGACTTCGCTTTTGACATGCACGATCTGGTTCGACGGCGGTGGCGGTACATGGATGCACGCGCCGAAATACGGCACCAGCAGGAACTCTGTGGTGCGGCCTTCCTCGCTGACTTCCAGCGGCACGATATAACCGGGCAGGCGGATGTGCTTACCGTCCAGGCTTTGTACGACTGGCGCGTTGGGCAGGTCCTGCTTGGCGGCCGGCGCAGACTCCACCGACAACGCATCAGCCATGCCCGACAAGTCGTGCAGCGGTTTCATGTTGGGGATTTCCGGCGGTGCATCCGGCGGGATCATCTCTTGCCACGACAGGTCCTTGGGCTGGTCTTCAGCCCAGGCGGGCAGGGCCACCAGCAGTAACAGCGCAAGTACGACGCGACGCATCAACAGCTTCCTCATAAACGTATCGACAGGCCGTCGGCCAACGATTGCCGGTAGGCGCGCCAGGCCGGCACGCTGCCCATCAGCAAGGCTGCGACGAGAATACCGCCGAGCAGGGTCCATTCATATTCGCTCGGCAACGACAGCGGCAGGTCCAGGCCGTAATTGGCCTGCAAATACCCGCGCGACGCGGCGATGCACACATACAGCAGCCCGACGCCGGCAATCACGCCGGACAGCGCCAGGGCGAAGGCTTCGAAGATCAGCAAGGTCGCAATGTGCCAGGGCCGTGCGCCCACCGAACGCAGGATCGCCATTTCCCGGCGGCGCTCGTTAAGGCTGGTGAGGATCGCGGTGAGCATACCGATCAAGCCGGTCAGCACCACGAACAGCGAGATCACGAACAGCGCTTTTTCAGCGGTGCCCATCATGCTCCACAGCTCTTGCAGGGCCACGCCCGGCAGGATCGCCAGCATTGGCTCACCACGAAATTCGTTAATCTCCCGTTGCAGAGCGAAGGTGGAGATCTTGTTGTTCAAGCCGAGCATGAACGCGGTGATGGCTTGGGGCGTGAGGTCCATGTTGCGTGCCTGGTCGGCGCTGATGCGGCCTTTGCCCTGGGCAGGTACGCCGTTGTGCCAATCGATGTGAATCGCTTCCATGCCACCGAGGCTGATGTGCAGCGTGCGGTCCACCGGGGTGCCGGTGCGCTTGAGGATGCCGACCACGGTGAACGGCTTGTCATCGTGCTTGACCAGGCTGACCACCGCCACGCCGTGGGCCAGCACCAGCTTGTCGCCCAGCTTGTAATGCAGCGCGTCGGCCACTTCGGCGCCGAGCACCACTTCGAACGGATCGGTGGCGAAGGCGCGACCACTGGCGAGTTCAAGGTTCTGCCGGCGGCCGTATTGGTAGTGTTCGAAATAGGATTCGTTGGTGCCCATCACCCGGTAGCCGCGGTGGGAGTCGCCGAGGGAAATCGGGATTGCCCATTTCACCTGCGGGTTGGCGGCGAAATGCTCGTAGCTGTCCCAGCGAATATTGTTGGTGGCGTTGCCGATGCGGAACACCGAATACAGCAGCAAATTCACCGAACCGGAGCGCGCGCCGACGATCAGGTCGGTGCCGCTGATAGTGCTGGCGAAGCTGGCGCGGGCTTCGGTGCGTACCCGCTCCACCGCCAGCAACAGGCACACCGAGAGGGCGATGGCGAAGGCGGTAAGGATCGCGGTAAAGCGGCGGTTAGCCAGGCTGGCCATGGCTAGTCGAAACAAATACATCTCAAACCTCTGCGGGCGTGGCGGCGCGATTGAGTTCGGCCAGCGACAGGTTGCGGTCGAACAGCGGCGCCAGGCTCTGGTCGTGGCTGACGAACAACAGGCTGGCGCCCGCTTCGCGGCATTCGGCGAACAACAACTGAATGAAGGCTTCCCGGGCGTCGTAGTCCAGGGCTGAAGTCGGTTCGTCGGCGATCACCAGTTCCGGTTGGCCGATCAGCGCGCGGGCGGCGGCCACCCGTTGTTGCTGGCCGATGGACAGCGAGTCGGCGCGGCGTTCCAGCAGGTTCTTGTCCTTCAGGCCCAAGTGGGCGAGCAAGGTCGCGGCGGCCTGGTCGACGCTGCCATGGCGCTGGATCGCCCGCTGCGCCCGCAGCTTGGAAAAGTGGCAGGGCAACTCCACGTTCTCGCGCACCGAGAGAAACGGCAGCAGGTTGAACTGCTGGAAGATGTAGCCGGTGTGGTCGACGCGGAAGCGGTCGCGGGCGCCGGCCGAGAGTTCGGTCAGCTCCTGGCCCAGCAGGCGGATGCTGCCGCGACTGGGCTTTTGCACACCGCCCAGCAGGCCCAGCAGGGTGGTCTTGCCACTGCCGCTGGGGCCCTTGAGGAACAGGGTTTCCCCCGGCTCCAGGCGAAACGTCGGGATGTCCAACAACTGTGGGTGACCGGGCCAGTTGAAGCCCAGGTCAGACAGTTCGATAAGTGCTTGGGTCATAGGGAGGTCAGAGGTCTGGCTCGATTTGGATGATGACACTGATCAACTGTGGGAGCTGGCTTGCCTGCGATGGCATCGCCGCGGTGTTTCAGAAAAACCGAGGCGTTTGCATCGCAGGCAAGCCAGCTCCCACATTAACCGGGGCATGAACTCAGAATTTCAGGGTAGCTGCCTGCGCCGTCGCTTCCACACCCTGCTGGCCGCTCGGGCCAATGAGTTGTACCTGAATTTTCTGGGTGGCGGGGAAGGTCTTGAACACCTGGGTCAGGTCGAGGTTGCTCAGGGCGGTCGGCGTGGCGCAGGTGAACTGGTAGTGAGCGTGGATTTCGCTGTGGTCGTGGTGATGTTCGTGGGCGGCGGCGCCTTTGCCATCGGTGGCGTGGTCGTCATCGTCCTCATCGTGGTCGGCTTCAGGTTTGTCGCCGAACAGCGGGCTGTTCAGTTCCTGGGTGCTGATCACGCAACCGGCGGCCTTGGGCAGGCTGAACAGCACCAAAGGCTGCTCCAGTTGCTTGCGGGCGGCGGCGACCTTGGCTTTGTCGGCAGGGGTGGTGGCGAGGTGTTCGAAACCCACCAGGTTCATCGCCGGGCTGTCCAGTTCCAGCTCCAGGGCCTGGCCGTCGAGCACCGCGTTGAGGCGACCCACGCCGTGTTCGTGGGCGCCGAGGCTGCCGTGCTCGTGATCATGGTCGTGCTCGTCGGCTGCCTGGGCGATGGCCAATGGCAACAGGGCAAACGGCAAAGCGAGCAGCAAACGGCGCATGGTGGAACTCCCGAACAAAGATGAAAGTTTTGTTATGTGATCTTATAACAATTTTGCGAGGAGTTTGACCGCCTGCTTGGCGTAGCGCAAGACGCGTGGGAGCATGCTCGTCAGAAAAGTGCGGGAGTAAGTGCGATGTTGAGAATTCGTGGAACCGTCGGTGACCTGCCGGTGGACTTGACCCTGGAGTTGGACGACGGCGACTGGGCCCGGCTGGGCGCCCAGTTGCAGGCCAGCAAGCCCCCGAGTGCCGAGCCCGTGGTGGCGCCGGCCCCGGGTAACCTGGACGAGAGTCTGTGGCAGGCCGCCCAGGATTTGCTGCGCAAGGCCGGGCAACTCAACGGCCTGGAATTGCTTGATCAACTGGAAGGCTTGGCCGGCAGCGCCTCGGCGGGCAAGCGCCTGCTGGTGCGCCTGCGCCATAGCGCCAAGGTCAAGGTGGCCAGCGGCGGGGATACGCCGCTGTACAGTTGGATCGAGTAAGGCTTAATACAGCGCGGCGAACAGCTTGCGGCGGTAAACGGTGACAAGCGGGTGGTCGTTGCCGAGCAGTTCGAACACCTGCAACAGCGTCTTGTGGGGCAGGCCCTCGCTGTAGCTGCGGTTGCGGATGAACAGCTTGAGCAAGCCATCCAGCGCGGCATCGTATTGCTGGCGCGCCAGTTGTTGCACGGCCAGTTGATACACCGCCTCGTCATCCTGCGGGTTTTGCGCCAGGCGCGCTTTCAAATCGGCAGCGTCCGGCAGGTCGGCGGCCTGGCGCAGGAAGGTGATCTGCGCCTTGGCACCGGCCAGGGCGGCCTTGTGATCATCGCTCTTGACCGCGTCGAGCACGGTTTGCGCTTCGCCCAGCTCACCGCGTTCGGCGAGGCAGCGTGCGTACAGGATCAGCGCGGCGGCGTTGGTGTTGTCTTCCCCGAGCAAGGTCACCAGCACGGCCTCGGCGTCGGTGATGCGGCCTTCGGCAAACAACGCCTGGGCCTGCTCCAGCGGGTCGGCAGCCGCTGGCGGCGGCATCTGCACATGGGGCTCGAGCATCGCGCGCACGGCGGACTCGGGTTGCGCACCGGCAAACCCATCCACCGGCTGGCCATCCTTGAACAGCACCACGGTGGGCAGGCTGCGAATGCCAAAGCGCGAGACCACGTCCGGCTCGGCATCACAATCGACCTTGGCCAGCAGCAACTCACCCTGATAACTCTCGGCAATCTGCGCGAGCATCGGCATCAACGCCTTGCACGGCGCGCACCACTCGGCCCAGAAATCCACCAGCACGGGTTTTTCGAAGGAATTCTGGATCACGGCCTGGTCGAAGGTGGCGGTGGTGGCGTCGAAGATGTACGGCGTGGGCTCACTCATGGGGTATCTCGAAGAAAGCAGGGGATGGGGCAACTATAAGGGTTGGTGGGGTTGGCTGAAAGCGGGGCGGTCTCAGGATCGCAATCGCAGGCAAACCAGGTCCCACAGGGGAATGCCTTTCAAATGTGGGAGCGGGCTTGCCCGCGATGCTCTCAAGCGCGCTGCGAATGGTACAGGCTCACCTTGCGAAACTCCCACGGTTCGGCCAGGTCGGGCAGGGTCAGGGCGTCGAGGATTTCCAGGCGCTGGTAGTCCGGGTGCTGGAAGTCCCGCACTCGGGAATCGGCGACCAGCGCTTCTCGGCCTCGAGTCAGGAATTCATCCAGCAGCGGCAGGTTCGCCCGGTCGTACAGCACATCGGCGACCAGGATCAGGTCGAACCGATCGGCTTCGGCGAAGAAGTCTGCGGAGTAACCCAGGGTCACGCCATTGAGTTGCGCATTCGCCCGGCAGGCAGCCAGGGCCAGCGGATCCAGGTCGCACGCCACCACTTCCAGCGCTCCAGCCTTTACTGCGGCAATCCCGGCAACGCCCGAACCTGCACCGAAATCCAGCACTCGCTTGCCTGCCACCCACTCAGGATTGGCCGCCAGATACCGGGCCAGCGCCAGGCCGCTGGCCCAGCAAAAGCTCCAGTACGGCGGTTCATGCAGGATGCGTCGGGTTTCTTCGGGGCTGAAGGCGCGGTCCATGTTGTCGGCGTCCAGCAGCCACAGCGACAACGCGGTGCCCGGCAGCGGGCAGGGCACCAGTTGGGCGTCGCCAATCAGTTCGCTGAGGGCGCGTTGCAGGTCCAGCGGTGGCGTCATGGTGCGGGAACGAGTTGCAGCGGGCCGGTGGTCTGGGTGATCGCTTGGGTGATACGCACGGGCGGCAAATGCAGGATCAACTGGCCGGACTGGCTGGCGCGACCGCGCAGTTCAACACGCCCGCCTGCCGGGAAGGCTTCGGGGTTGAAGCGCAGGCGGAAGGCCAAGGGCTTGTTGTTGCCGATCAGCACGCTGCTGGCCAGCAGTTGTTGCGGGCGCGAACGATCGTCGATCACCAGCAGTGCCAGTTCGACTTCCGCGCCGGCGGGTACACCGTTCAACTGGCCGCTGACTTCACGCTGGAAGGCGGGCAGCGGGCCGAGGTCTTCTTCCACACCCGGGATTTTTTTCTCTTGCTGTGGGGCGGCAACGGGCGCGGCAGGTTTTGGGGCATGGCTGCTGCAGGCGACCAGGAAACCGAGCAACGTGAGCAAAACAAGTGGTCGTAACTGCATGTACGGCTCCAGAAAGGACAAAATCCGTGGCTTAAAAAATATGAAACATAATCGTCAGCCTATATACCGTAAAGGCTATGGCTTGTCTTGCCACAGGGATGCGCTACCATGGCCCTCCCATTTTTTGTTGCCTGCCACCATGCACTGTCCCTTCTGCGGTGCCAACGACACCAAGGTCATTGACTCGCGTCTGGTCGCCGAGGGCGAACAGGTGCGTCGCCGGCGTGAATGCCTGGCCTCTGGCTGCGGTGAACGTTTCACCACCTTCGAAACCGCCGAACTGGTATTGCCACGTCTGATCAAGACCGACGGCAGTCGCCAGCCTTTCGACGAAGAAAAACTGCGCGCCGGAATGCAGCGCGCCCTGGAAAAACGCCCGGTGAGTGTCGAGCGGCTGGAAGCGGCGCTGGTGCATATCAAGCACAAGCTGCGCGCCACTGGCGAGCGCGAAGTCAAATCCCTGGTGGTTGGAGAATTGGTGATGGGCGAGCTGCAAAAGCTCGACGAAGTCGCCTATATCCGTTTCGCCTCGGTGTATCGACGCTTCCAGGACCTCAACGAGTTCCGCGAAGAGATCGACCGCCTGGCCCGTGAGCCGGTAAAAGAATGAACCCACCTTCGGCAGAACAAGCGGTACTCGACGCCCATTACATGGCCCGTGCCCTGGAATTGGCGCGCAAGGGCCTGTACACCACCCACCCCAACCCCCGGGTTGGCTGCGTGATCGTGCGTGACGGGCAGGTTGTCGGCGAAGGCTGGCACGTGCGCACCGGCGAACCCCATGCGGAAGTCCACGCCCTGCGGGCGGCGGGCGACAAGGCCCGGGGCGCCACGGCCTACGTGACCCTTGAACCGTGCAGCCACCACGGGCACACACCGCCCTGCGCCGATGCCTTGGTGAATGCCGGCCTGGCCCGCGTGGTTGCGGCGATGCAGGACCCGAATCCGGAAGTCGCCGGGCGTGGCATGCGCCGTCTGGCCCAGGCCGGGATCGAGACGTACAGCGGCTTGCTGGAAAACGAAGCGCGGGCGCTCAACCCGGGCTTTCTCAAACGCATGGAACATGGCCTGCCGTTTGTGCGGGTCAAGTTGGCCATGAGCCTGGACGGTCGCACCGCCATGGCCAATGGCGAAAGCCAATGGATCACCGGCCCGGCCGCCCGTGCCGCCGTGCAACGCCTGCGGGCCCAGGCCAGTGTGGTGCTGACCGGCGCCGACACGGTGCTGGCCGATGGCGCTCGCCTGACCGTGCGCGCCGCCGAGCTGGGGCTGGATGAAGAAACCACCGCCCTGGCGATGTCCCGTCCGCCGCTGCGCGTATTGATCGATGGCCGCCTGCGGGTGCCGCTGAATGCGCCGTTCTTCAAGGCCGGCCCCGCGCTGGTCATCACCTGCGTGACCCCGGACAACCAATACCCAACCGGGCCCGAGTGCCTGGTGGTGCCGGGCGTCGACGGCCAGGTCGACCTGCGTTCCGCGCTGGTGGCCCTGGCTGCCCGTGGCGTCAACGAGGTGTTGGTGGAGGCCGGCCCAAGCCTGGCCGGTGCCTTCGCCCAGCAAGGCCTGGTGGACGAATACGTGATATTCGTCGCCGGCAAGTTCCTCGGCTCCGCTGCCCGGCCTTTGCTGGACTGGCCGCTTGAGAAACTGGCCGACGCCCCCCAACTCAAGATTACTGAAATGCGCGCTGTGGGCGATGACTGGCGAGTCACTGCCATCCCTCTGCCATCAGCGAGCGTATAATTCCCGGCCTGCGCCACGTCTTCAGGAGAACGGCATGTTCACCGGCATTATCGAATCCATCGGCAGCATCCGTGCAATGACCCCAAAAGGCGGCGACGTACGCCTGCTGGTTGAAACCGGCAAGCTCGACCTGAGCGACGTCAAACTGGGCGACAGCATCGCCGTCAGCGGTGTGTGCCTGACCGTCATCGAATTGCCTGGCAACGGCTTTGCCGCCGATGTCAGCCGGGAAACCCTGGACTGCACCGCGATGAACGACCTCAAGAGCGGCAGCCCGGTGAACCTGGAAAAAGCCCTGACCCCGACCACCCGTCTTGGCGGGCACCTGGTCAGCGGCCACGTCGACGGTGTCGGCGAAGTCGTCGCCCGCAGCGAAAATGCCCGCGCCGTAGAATTCCGTATTCGCGCGCCGAAAGAGCTGGCCAAGTACATCGCTCACAAAGGCTCGATCACCGTCGACGGCACGAGCCTGACCGTGAACGCCGTGAATGGCGCCGAATTTGAACTGACCATCATTCCCCACACCCTGAGCGAAACCATCATGGCGTCGTACCAGCCGGGTCGCCGGGTGAACCTGGAAGTCGACTTGCTTGCCCGTTACCTGGAGCGCCTGTTGTTGGGCGATAAGGCCGCAGAGCCAACCGGCAGTAACATCACTGAAAGTTTTTTAGCCGCTAACGGCTACCTTAAATCCTGACCCAAGGGGGTGCCGCGTGGCGCTCAACAGCATCGAAGAACTGGTTGAAGACATCCGCCAAGGCAAGATGGTCATCCTGATGGATGACGAAGACCGCGAGAACGAAGGCGACCTGATCATGGCCGCCGAGTGCTGCCAGCCGGAACACATCAACTTCATGGCCAAGCACGCCCGTGGCCTGATCTGCATGCCAATGAGCCGCGAGCGCTGCGAGCTGCTCAAGCTGCCGTTGATGGCGCCGCGCAATGGTTCGGGGTTTGGCACCAAGTTCACCGTGTCCATCGAAGCCACCACCGGTGTCACCACCGGCATCTCCGCTGCTGACCGTGCCCGCACCGTGCAAGCCGCTGCTGCGAAAGACGCCAAGGCCGAAGACATCGTCAGCCCTGGCCACATCTTTCCGCTGATGGCCCAACCGGGTGGCACCCTGGCTCGCGCCGGCCACACCGAAGCCGCCTGCGACCTGGCGCGCATGGCCGGTTTCGAGCCGAGCGGTGTGATCTGCGAGGTGATGAACGACGACGGCACCATGTCCCGTCGCGCGGAGCTGGAAGAGTTTGCCGCGCTGCATAACATCAAGATCGGCACCATTGCCGACCTGATTCACTACCGGATGATCCACGAACGTACCGTTCAGCGGATTGCCGAGCAGCCGCTGGACAGCGAGCTGGGCCAGTTCAACCTGGTGACCTATCGTGATTCCGTGGAAGGCGACGTGCACATGGCCCTGACCCTGGGCACCATCTGCGCTGAAGAACCGACCCTGGTGCGGGTGCACAATATGGACCCGCTGCGGGACCTGCTGATGGTCAAGCAACCGGGGCGCTGGAGCCTGCGGGCCGCGATGTCCGCGGTGTCCGAGGCCGGCAGCGGTGTGGTATTGCTGCTGGGCCATCCGCTGGACGGCGACGTGTTGCTGGCGCATATCCGCGAAACCGCCGACCACGTGCCGGTGAAAAAGCCGACCACCTACAGCATCGTCGGCGCCGGTTCGCAGATCCTGCGGGACTTGGGTGTACGCAAAATGCGCCTGATGAGTGCGCCAATGAAATTTAATGCCATATCCGGTTTCGACCTGGAAGTAGTAGAATACGTGCCCTCCGAATAAAGGCCGGCGTTGTTTACCCCTTGTTCGCGGTTCAAATATCACTGAGGGGCGCGCACTAAGCGCGTCCCGGCTCTTTAAGAGATTTGTCGAATGACCCTGAAGACCATCGAAGGTACCTTCATCGCCCCCAAAGGCCGCTATGCCCTGGTGGTTGGCCGCTTCAACAGCTTCGTGGTTGAAAGCCTGGTAAGCGGTGCCGTGGATGCCCTGGTTCGCCACGGTGTGAGCGAAAGCGACATCACCATTATCCGCGCTCCTGGCGCCTTCGAAATTCCACTGGTTGCGCAGAAAGTTGCACAGCAGGGTGAATACGCGGCGATCATCGCCCTGGGCGCGGTCATTCGTGGCGGTACTCCGCACTTCGAATACGTGGCTGGCGAATGCACCAAGGGCCTGGCCCAGGTGTCCATGGAGTTCGGCGTGCCGGTCGCCTTTGGCGTGCTGACCGTTGATTCCATCGAGCAAGCCATCGAACGTTCCGGCACCAAGGCCGGTAACAAAGGTGCCGAAGCTGCCCTGTCCGCCCTGGAAATGGTCAGCCTGCTGGCACAGTTGGAGGCCAAGTGATTAGCGACGACAGCGATCAGTTCAACCCCCAGGACCCGCGCCCAGCAGACGCCGGCAAGCCCTCTAAGAGCGAAAAGCGTCGTGCGGCCCGTCAGCTCGCGACCCAGGCGCTGTACCAGCGCCACATGGCTAAAACCTCGCTGAACGAAATCGAAGCGCAATTTCGCGTCGACAACGATTTCAGCGCGGCCGATGCCAGCTACTTCCACGACATCCTGCACGGCGTTCCGGCCAACCTGCCGGAGATCGACGCTGCCTTGTCGCCGTGCCTGGACCTGGCGATCGAAGAGCTGGATCCGGTTGAACTGGCCGTACTGCGCCTGTCCACCTGGGAACTGCTCAAGCGCGTCGACGTACCGTACCGCGTAGTGATCAACGAAGGGATCGAACTGGCGAAAGTCTACGGTTCCACCGACGGTCACAAGTTCGTCAACGGCGTGCTCGACAAGCTGGCCCCGCGCCTGCGTGAAGCCGAAGTGAAGGCGTACAAGCGCTAACTGGCGCTTGCTGACGCAATGGGCGAGTTTGAGCTGATCCGCAACTACTTCGCCGCCGCGCCCTGTGCGCAGGGCGGCGAAGGCATTGCACTGGGGATTGGCGACGACTGCGCCTTGCTGGCGGTTCCTCCCGGGGAACAGCTGGCGGTTTCCACTGATACTCTGGTGGCCGGCGTGCATTTTGCCGACCCCTGCGACCCGTTTCTGCTCGGCCAGCGCTCGCTGGCCGTGGCAGTCAGCGACCTGGCAGCCATGGGCGCCAATCCCCTCGCATTTACTCTTGCCCTGACCACCCCGACGGTTGATGCCGATTGGCTGCAACGCTATGCCCAGGGTTTGAACGCCATGGCCCAGGGTTGCGGTGTGATTCTGGTGGGTGGCGATACCACCCGTGGGCCTTTGAGCCTGACCCTGACTGTGTTTGGCCGGGTGCCAGCGGGTCAGGCCTTGACCCGCAGCGGTGCGCGGCCCGGCGACTTGCTATGTGTTGGCGGTGAGCTGGGTAACGCGGCGGGCGCATTGCCGCTGGTACTGGGGCAGCGCACGGCAGAGGCCGCTGTTGCCGAGCCGTTGCTGGCCCATTACTGGTCGCCGCAACCGCAGTTGGCGCTGGGCCTGGCGCTGCGGGGCAAGGCGACGTCTGCCATGGATATTTCCGACGGCCTTCTGGCTGATTGCGGGCATATCGCCAAGGCGTCGGCTGTCAGCTTGTTGATCGAGCAGCAAAAGCTGCCGTTGTCGGCGGCCTTGCTGGCGTTGGTTGGCGACGCGGATGCGCGGGTAGCTGCGTTGAGCGGCGGTGACGACTACGTGCTGGCGTTCACCTTGCCACCTGCCGAACTGGCGCCGTTGCTGGCGGCCGGTGCGCCGGTCCATGTGATCGGCCGGGTCGAGGCGGGGCAGGGCGTGACCCTGCTGGACGCGGCGGGCCAGGACATCACACCCGCCCTCCGTGGCTATCAACATTTCTGACACCCATAGAACCAAGCTGAAGGCCAATCGAACCTATTGATCTTTATCAGCGACAATTCAGCTTAAGCGTCTGTAGGAACCTGCTGTTACAATCTATCCCCTGTGAAATCAGAAATCAGGAGCACACGGTGCCCGTCGTTTTCGTTGCCGCTTCCAAGCTGCCAACCCCTTTTGCCACGTTCACCATGAATGGTTTTCTTGAAGAAACCACCGGGCGCGAACACGTTGTTCTGAGCCTCGGTGACGTGGCGGACGGCGCTCCGGTGCTCGGCCGCGTGCACTCCGAGTGCCTGACCGGCGATGCCCTGTTCAGCCAGCGCTGTGACTGCGGCTCGCAACTGGAAGCCGCCATGCAGGCCATCGCCCGTGAAGGCCGTGGCGTGTTGCTGTACTTGCGTCAGGAAGGCCGTGGTATTGGCCTGCTGAACAAGATCCGTGCCTACGAGCTGCAAGATGGCGGCGCCGACACCGTAGAAGCCAACGAGCGCCTGGGGTTTGCCGCCGACCAGCGTGACTACGGGATCTGCCTGCCGATGCTCCAGCACCTGGGGGTCAAATCCCTGCGCCTGATGACCAACAACCCACGCAAGGTCAAAGCCTTGACCGACATGGGCATCACCGTCGCCGAGCGCGTGCCGCTGCACACCGGCCACAACCCGCACAACAAACACTACCTGGCCACCAAGGCCAGCAAGCTCGACCACATGATGGGCAACGAGCACCAAGGCGAGGTCGACCGGGCGTGACGCGCGGCCAGGTCAAGCGGCGACTGTCGTTTAACTGGTGGCAATACCTGGCGTTGGCGTTGGTGCCGTTGTTTGTGATCAACCTGGTGTTTGGCAAAGCCGAGCCCTTGCTGCCGGTGCTGGCGATGCCGTTTTTCATCGCCGGCGTGGCCTCGATGTTTGTCAGCCTGCGTTACTTCCATGGCTATAAACACGCACTGATCGCCACCGGCAAAGCCCTCGATACCCCTGAAGAACCGGCTGCCTGGATCACCCTCGCGGCCTGTCGTCGTGTGGCGTTGCTGGTGGCTGCACTGCCGGCCTGGATCGGCGCACTGGCGGTGTTTGTCGGGTTGGAAGCGGTGCCGCTGTTTCTGCTGGCGCTGTCGACCCTGGTGCTGTTCTACCTGTATCGCATTCCGCGTCAGTTGGGTTGATGCGCGCCTGGCTGGCGGTGTTGCTGCTGGTCGTCGCGGCCCAAACTGCGGCGGTCGAGCGGGTTGTCAGCCTGGCTCCTTCCTTGTCTGAAATCGTCGTTGAGCTGGGCGCTGCTGATTTGCTGGTAGGCGTGCTGGACGGCGGCGAGCGGCCGCAGGCCTTGGTGAACGTGCCTTCGGTGGGAAACTACGGGCAGTTGGACATGGAACGGCTGCTCAGCCTCAAGCCAGACCTGATCCTGCTCTGGCCCGGCAGCGTCGGCCCGGCCCAGCGTGAGCAGCTCCAACGCTTGAACATCCCGGTGTTTGTCGCCGAGCCCCATAGCCTTGAACAACTCACCTCGCAAGTCGAAACCATTGCCCAGCAACTCGGGCGGGCTGAGGCCGGCCGGCACTTGGCTGCGCAGTTACGTCAGCGCTTGGCCGAGTTGCGCTTGCGCTATCACCGGGTCGAGCCGTTGCGGGTGTTTTATCAGGTGTGGAACCAGCCGCTGTACACCGTTGGGGGCGGGCAGATCATCAGCGATGCGCTGAGTGTGTGCGGCGCGCGCAATGTGTTTGATGACCTCAAGCTGCCGGCTCCGCAGGTCAGCATTGAGTCGGTGCTGCAGCGTAATCCCGAGGTGATTCTGGCGGGCGATCAATCGCAGCTGGATGCCTGGAAGGCTTGGCCACAGGTGGCGGCGGTGGCTGCCGGGCATTTGCTGGTGGTGCCCGACAAGGGCCTGGAACGGCCCAGCGGGCAGATGCTGGAAGCGGTGGCGCGGTTGTGTCAGGTGATTGCACCGGGGCTGTGAGAGCGCTATCGCAGGCAAGCCAGCTCCCACATTTGACCGCGTTCATGCATGCGACGCGGTTAAATGTGGGAGCCGGGCTTGCCCGCGATGAGGCCGGTGCAGACGACTTAGAGTTCTGGTGTCCAGGTCACTCCGAACATCAGCGCCCGGCCTTCTTCCCGATAGCCATATTGCTGGCCTTGATACTGATACAGCGCCCGGCTGTAGGCTTTGTTCAGCAGGTTATCGAGCTTCATTTCCAGTGTGATCTCACGATTCACCGCCCAACTGCCCCGTAGCCCGAGTAAACCGTACCCGCCCAGGCGTTGCTGGTTCGCCGCATCGTCGTAGCTGCTGCTCACCGCTTGCCAGCTGGCGCCGACGCCGAACCGGTCGAATTGGCGATCCAGGTCCAGGCTCAGGGTGCGCCTGGCTCGACGGGCCAGTGTGCGCCCGGTGTCGCGGTCCCGTGGGTCGATCAGCGCAATGCCGAGGCTGCTTTGCCAGCCGAACAGCTCTTGCTTGAGCGCCGCTTCGAAGCCGTTGATGCGCGCCGAGCTGACGTTTTGCGGGACGTTGCTGTCGATTACGATCGCGTCCTTCAGGTCGGTCCTATATAGCGAGGCTTCCAGTCGGCTCGTGTCGTTGAGTTGGCTTCGCCACTGTACTTCGTAGCTTTTCGAGGTTTCGGGCTTGAGGTTTGGATTGCTGCTTTTTTGGGCGTTGTAGTCTGGATAATAGAGGTCGTTGAACGTTGGCGCCCGAAAGCCTTCGCTATAGCTCAGCAACAGATCATTGTCCGGGTTCAGCGGCAGGGTGAAAGTGCCGCTCCAGCTGTTGTGGCCGCCGAACTGTTGGTTCTGGTCGCGGCGCAGGCCCAGCTCTGTGGAAAAAGATTGCGCCTGGAAACGGTGCTGGATAAACGCGGCGCGGTTCCAGCGACTGTCCTCATTGAGCTGGGCGCTGCTGTTGACCTGGTCCTCGTACCAGTCGCCGCCCAGGATCAGGCTGTTCTGCTCATTGAGGGTTAGGTCGTTTTGCCAGTTCAGCGAGTTACGATAGGTGTTGAACACGCTGCGTTCGGTGCTGAGCTTGTCCCGGGTTTCCTCGCGGTTCTCGCTGTGGCCCGCTTCCAGCCGGGACTTCCAGGCGTCATTGATACGCGCGTCGACATAGCTGCTGACGCTGCTTACGGTGAAGTTGGAATAGGGCTTTTGCGGGGAGAACGAGTTGTCGAATTCGCTTTTGCCACGATTATCCAGCACGTTCACGCCGGCTTCGAGGTCTTCGTTGAAGGCATGGCTCAGGCTGAAACTGGTGGACTGGTTGCGATAGGCGTCATGGTCGCGGTCGCTGGGGTACGAGACATACGTGCGATTGATCCCGGCGGTGTCATCCAGGCTGGCGCCGAGGTTGAAGCGGGTTTTCTCGTCACCGCCGGACAGGCCCAAGCTGCGTTCCCACGTCTGGTTGCTGCCAAATCCCACATGCAGGCGGGGTTGCAGGCCGGACTCGTTACCATGCCGGGTGAAAATCTGGATCACCCCGCCAATCGCATCGCTGCCGTAGATCACCGAGCGCGAACCGCGCAGCACTTCCACCCGTTCGATCTGTTGGATGTTCAGGTGCTGCAGGTTGCTGTCGCCGGAAGTCGAGTTGCCAATGCGCTGGCCATCGACCAACACCAGGCTTTGGGCCGATTTGGTGCCACGAATGTAAACGCTCGCCAGGCTGCCACGGCCACCGGCTTGTGAAACCTGTACGCCGGGCACGCGGCTCAGCAGGTCGGTCACGCTGGTGGGTTGCAGGCGGTCGATGTCGTCGCGGGTAAAGATGGTGTTGGCGGCGCTGCTGTCGTTGCGCGCCTGGACCTGGCGGTTGGCGCTGATTACCACGTCGGGCAGCTTGAGGGCGTCGTCGCGTTCGAAGCTGTCGGCGAGCAGATCGGTGGCTGGCAGTAACAGAAGGGGCAGGGCGAGGCGAAGGCGGATCATGGGCTGTCCGTAGCATTTGAAGTGGGCATAAAACAAATGTGGGAGCGGGCTTGCTCGCGAAAGCGGTGGGTCAGTCAACAGATGTATTGACTGACACTGCGCCTTCGCGAGCAAGCCCGCTCCCACATTTTTTAATCGCGTTTCTACAGGTCCAGCAGGGCCATGCGCTGACGAACCGAAGCTTCAATACCCGCCTCATCCAGCCCGCACTCGGCCAGCATCTGCGCCGGTTTGGCATGCTCGACATACACATCCGGCAAGCCCAGGTGCAGCACCGACTTGAGGATGTTCTCCCGCGCCAGAAACTCACTGACCGCCGCCCCGGCACCGCCCATGATGGCGTTTTCTTCGAGGGTCACCAGCAGCTCAT
The DNA here is from genome assembly GCF_000313235.1 of Pseudomonas sp. PAMC 26793. Classification (NCBI taxonomy): domain Bacteria; kingdom Pseudomonadati; phylum Pseudomonadota; class Gammaproteobacteria; order Pseudomonadales; family Pseudomonadaceae; genus Pseudomonas; species Pseudomonas sp. PAMC 26793. The sequence goes on along the minus strand of NZ_AMXG01000021.1, from coordinate 80,267 downwards.
GGCTACCGGCGATCTCGCGTGCCAATGCCTCATCCAGTGGTTTGACGAAGCGCATGTCCACCACCGTGGCGTCGATCTTCTCGGCCACTTTCAAGGCTTCAGCCAATTGCACGCCGAACACCAGCAAGGCAACGTTGCTGCCTTGGCGACGGACGATGCCCTTGCCGATCTCGATAGGCTCAAGGTCTTTCTCGATCACTGCATTCGGGCCATTGCCCCGCGGATAACGCACAGCCGCCGGGCCGTTGTACAGGTGGCCGGTGCTGAGCATCTTGCGCAGTTCGTTCTCGTCGCTCGGGGTCATCACCAGCATGCCGGGGATGCAGCGCAGGTACGACAGGTCGAAGCTGCCGGCGTGGGTCGGGCCGTCTTCGCCCACCAAACCGGCACGGTCGATGGCGAACAACACGTCGAGGTTCTGCACTGCGACGTCATGAATCAACTGGTCATAACCGCGTTGCAGGAACGTTGAGTAGATCGCGACTACCGGCTTGGCGCCTTCACAGGCCATGCCGGCGGCGAAGGTCACCGCGTGTTGCTCGGCGATGGCCACGTCGAAATAACGCAGCGGGAACTGCTCGCTGAACGCTACCAGGTCGGAGCCTTCCTTCATCGCCGGGGTGATGCCCACCAGGCGCGGGTCGGCAGCGGCCATGTCGCACAGCCATTCGCCAAACACGCCGGAATACTTCGGCCCGCTGGGCTTCTTCGGTGCGGCGGCCGGGGCGTTCAACGGTTCAAGCTTGGTGATCGCGTGGTAACCAATTGGGTCGACTTCCGCCGGGGCGAAGCCTTTACCCTTCTTGGTGACGATGTGCAGGAACTGCGGGCCTTTAAGGTCGCGCATGTTGCGCAGTGTGGCGATCAGGGTTGGCAGGTCATGGCCGTCGATCGGGCCAATGTAGTTCCAGCCCAGCTCTTCGAACAGGGTGCCGGGAACCAGCATGCCCTTGGCATATTCTTCGGTGCGACGGGCAATTTCCCACGCGCCGGGCAAACGCGAGAGCACCTTCTTGCTGCCTTCACGCATGCTGGCGTAAGTGCGGCTGGAGAGGATTTTTGCCAGGTAATTCGACAGGCCACCGACATTGCGCGAGATCGACATGTCGTTGTCGTTGAGGATCACCAACATGTTGGCGTCCACTTCCGGCGCGTGGTTCAGCGCCTCGAAGGCCATGCCGGCGGTCAACGCGCCATCACCAATCACCGCAATCGCTTTGCGATCGCTGTTCTGCAGGCGGGCGGCAATGGCCATGCCCAGCGCTGCACTGATGGAGGTGCTGGAGTGGCCTACGCCAAAGGTGTCGTACTCGCTCTCGGAGCGACGCGGGAAGGCGGCGATGCCGTCCTTCTGGCGCAGGCTGGCCATGCGCTCGCGGCGTCCGGTGAGGATCTTGTGCGGATAGGCCTGATGACCCACGTCCCACACCAGCCGGTCGTCCGGGGTGTCGAACACGTAATGCAGCGCAATGGTCAGCTCGATGACGCCCAGGCCGGCACCGAAGTGACCACCGGTCTGGCCGACTGTATAGAGCAACTCCTGGCGCAACTCATCGGCCAGGGTTTCCAGCTCGGCTTCACCCAGGCGGCGCAGGCCGGCTGGCGTGTTGGCACGGTCCAGCAGGGGCGTGGCCGGGCGCTTGCGGGGAATCTCTTGAAACGTCGTGGGCATCAGGCGAATCGTTATAGGTATAGAAGAGGCGGCAGTTTACCTCAAGCATCGCAAACTGCCCACGCAGAGCGCCGAACTTGGCTGATATGCGGTGGAAAAGGCCGCTGGTGTCAGTGGCGGCGTTCGACGATATACCGCGCCAGGTCACGCAGTGGCTCGGCAGCCGCGTCGAAAGGTCGCAGGGCATCCAGGGCCTGATCCCGCAACTCCAGCGCGTAAGCCTTGGCGGCTTCCAGGCCGAGCAGTGAAGGATAAGTCGGCTTGTCCCGTGCGATATCGGCACCCTGGCGTTTGCCGAGGGTGGCGGTATCACTTTCAACGTCGAGAATATCGTCCTGCACCTGGAACGCCAGGCCGATGGCCCGCGCGTAGGTTTGCAGCGCCGCCAGTTGCGCAGCGTCGGCACGACCACTGGCCAGGGCGCCGAGGTGCACGGCGGCTTCGATCAGTGCACCGGTCTTGTGGCGGTGCATGTATTCCAGGGCTTTTTGATCGAGCTTCAAACCGACCGAGCCCAGGTCAATCGCCTGGCCGCCGACCATGCCGGCAGGGCCTGCGGCCAGTGCCAGCGCGGTAACCATACGCAAGCGGATCTCAGCGTTGACACTGCTCAAGCGCGGGTCCAGCAGAGCGCTGAACGCCAGGCTTTGCAGGCCGTCACCGGCGAGAATCGCACAGGCTTCATCAAAGGCTTTATGGGTAGTGGGCTGGCCGCGACGCAGATCGTCATCGTCCATCGCCGGCAAATCGTCGTGTACCAAGGAATAAGCGTGAATCAACTCCACTGCACAGGCAGCGCCGTTGGCTTCCTCCGCCTGAGCGCCGAGTGCTTCGCAAGCCGCGTAGGCGAGCAAGGGGCGAACGCGCTTGCCACCGTTCATCACGCTGTAGCGCATGGCCTCATACAGGCGGTTCAGCTCAGGGCTGGGCGCGACAAACAGCGGTTCCAGCGCAGCATTGACCCGGGCCTGGCTGCCGGCCTGATAAGCGTCGATCATTCAGGCTGTTCCGCATCGAAAGGTTCTTCGGCCAACTCCCCGTCGCGCTCCAGCAACACCTGGACCTTCTGCTCCGCCTGCGCCAGGGCGCTCTGGCAGTCGCGGGTCAGTCCGATGCCTTGCTCGAATGCGGTCAACGAGTCTTCCAGCGACAACTCGCCGTTCTCCATACGCTCGACCAGGGTTTGCAGGTCGGCGAGGGATTGTTCGAAATCGAGTGCAACTTTTTTGCGGGCCATGGCGGCTATTCCGGTAGACGGTAAACCGGCGCGACACTAGCAGACATGGGGGATTGGGGCAAATGAGTGGGGGGATTTGCCTTGTAAATCAATCGCCTTGGGTGTTGATTTGATAGCGGGTGCTGCGGCCGCCGCCGGGTAGTCGAACCAGGCAGTTTTTTTCCAGAAGATCGGCCAGATGTCGGGTCGCCGTGGCCTTGGAGACTTTGGCCACTGCTTGATATTGGGCCGCGCTGATCCCGTGCTCAAAGCCTTTTTCGCCGCCGTCGAGCAGGCGATTCAAGACTTTGGTCTGTTCTGCGCTGAATGCGTGGTCCCGATGCCGTTGCCAGAAGCGGCTTTTGCCCAGCACCCGGTTAATCCGCACCATGGCGTGTTGCAGGCTACGAAGCAGTGTTTGCAGGAACCATTCAAGCCAATCGGTGACATCCAGCGTGGCTTTTTGACTGGTTTCCAGCGCACGGTAATAGCCCGCCCGGTCTTCAAGGATGCTCGCCGACATGGCGTAGAAGCGGATCGCCTGGTTCTCTGCCTGGGCAAGCGCGAGGTCGGTAATAGCCCGCGTCAGACGACCGTTGCCATCGTCGAAGGGGTGCAAGGTGACGAACCAGAAATGCGCCAGGCCTGCGCGCAGCAATGGGTCAAGGGCTGCATGATTCCGACTGGCTTCAAACCATTCGATGAAATCGTCCAGCGACTGCTCCAGTCCTTGGCGGGGTGGGGCCTCGAAATGCACAGTGGGTCGGTCCAGTCGTCCCGACACAACCTGCATGGGCTCATCCCCCCTTAGCGCGCCTACGTTCAAGCCGTGGGTGGAAAAGCGGGCCTCCTCGGCGGGAAACAACCACCGATGCCAGTTAAATAGACGGGTGAGGGTAAACGGTTGAGCAAACTGTTGCGTGGCGTCCAGCATCAAGTCAGCCAGACCCTCGCTACGTCGGCTCACGGAGCCGTCTTGCAATTGCTCCAGGCCCAGGCGTCGGGCCAAAGAGGAACGTACGGAACCCACATTCAGTTGCTCACCCTCGATTGCCGAGGAGGTCAGAATGTTTTGCAGCAACGCATCCAGTTCATTCTCTGAACTCTGTGCCTGGTTGACCGAACCGAGCATGCCCAGCAACTTTCCTTGCGCTTGCGTGCACTCTCGCAACAACGCTGCGAGGCGCTCTGGTTGCCAGTGAAAGTGCGGCCAGTCGGGTTGTTGCCAGATCCAGTATGGGTGATCCATGGCGGCATGCTCGGTGTGTGAGCCGAATAGAAGGCTTATTCGGCTCATTTGGTGAGCCGATTGTGCAAGCTATTCGGCTCATCGTCCAGTCAGCTGCGCACGATCAACACTCGGTGGGTGAGGGCAGTGGTGCGCAGGTTCTGGCTGCTGATCAGGGGGGCCAAGGCACTGTCGACTTGATTCAGGTTGAAGCTCTGGCGTTGATGGTGCGTTGCCCGACTTTATCGTCGCGCCAGATCACATGGCCGCCTTGATAGTGCACCAACTCCTCAAGCACCTCGCGCAATGGTGCGTCCCGCACACGTAGCTGGCCGTCTCGCCAGGCCAGCAGGCTTTCGGCGTCGACGGCTTGGGGGGGCTTGAACATGCCCGCTCACCACGCGCAGCTGTTCGCCCGGCTGCAGCACTTGATGTTGTCCGGCGGCTGCCACTTCAATACTGCCGCTTAACAGAATGACTTCGTCGGTTGTGTGGCTATGCGCGATGGAAAGTTCGTTGCCGAGCTGTGGGGCATGACTTGGTTTGAATGTTGCTTCATTCGCCTGGGGAGCAGTATTCAGACGGACGGTAATCTCCTTGTAGCTCAATTACTGGCGCTGGGCCGGGGGAGTTCTTTATGGATGGGCGAGGGGGGACGATGATCTTAAGTTTAGTCGTGCGTGAGGTCGGCGTAGTCTATTTGGCCTTCAAATGCTAAACAGGCAATCCAGTGTAGGCTCTGAGGAAAAATGTAGGTGTGTTGGGGGAAGTCTGCAAAGATCTCGAGTGCTTTCTTGATATCATTAATATTTATAGAGTAAGCGTGCTCAATAGCGGAGTCACTCAGGAAAATTACTTGCTGAATTCCGAGGCTACCAAGCTTTTCTGCAACGATAGTTAGCGCTAAAGGTCTGTCCATATAGCTTAGTTCTGTAGCGTTCTCCAAAGCTTCCCAGTCTATTTTGCTTCCGGCGAAAATGATTTTATTTTGAATGTTATTTATAAAATCTTCCTGCTCCTTGTCTGATAGTCGCTCGTAAAGGATGCCATTTTTATTTAGCGTTTCTACAAGGTTGTTATCGAAGTAATTCATGTTATTCGAATCTCTTATTTATTTTCATTACTAGATTATGTGAGCCCTCGAAAAGATAGTGAGGTCCTTTCTTTTTTTCAGACCAGACGTTTATGTGCGCACCATTCTTTTTGTCATGTTCGACGCGGAATCCAGTTTTTTCATCCATTGTTTGCATACCTATGGGTTTGCCCGAACTGGTGCCAAACTTTCCAAGTTTAGGCTTTTCCGCATGGAAATTATTTTCTCGCAGCCACCCCAAAGCCTTGTTTAAAGCCTGTTCATACGTTGAGGATCTAACTTCACCACCTGTTTCTGGTGGCTTTTCCTCATGACGCTGTCGGGCTGTTCTTTCTTTTTTATCCGGACAGTTCCCGGGAACGCATGCTAACCCCAACGGATCCACCCACCCCGTCGGGTTGGGCGCGTACTGGTATCCGTTCAGCCCACCCGCGAGTTTCACCGGGTCGGGCGTCAGGTAGCGGCCAACATCCGGATTGTAGTAGCGATGACGGTTGTAGTGCAGCCCGCTTTCCGGGTCGAAGTATTGGCCCTGGAAGCGCAGCGGATTGGTGAGGGTGTTGACGTCCAGCTTCGCGATTTGGCCGTAGGCGCGGTAGTGCGCGGACCAGACGATTTCGCCATCGGATGCGGTGAGTTCTTGCGGGGTACCGAGGTGGTCGAGTTGGTAGTGGAAGGGTTTTACGTCTTCCGGGCCGTAGCCTTTGAGCAGCGCTAGCGGATGGAAGCTATTGGGTTCGTAGAGGTAACTCTGATGGTGATCGGCGCTGTGCTCGGCGATCAGCTTGTCGCCTTGCCAGAAAAACTCGGTGGTCTGGCCGTTGAGGATTTTGGCGATACGCCGTCCAAACGGATCGTAGCAATATGCGGCCTCGGTACCGTCCGGCTGGATGACGCTGATCAGTCGGTGCTGGCAGTCGTAGCGGTATTCGGTAACCAACTGCTGCGCCCGGCCTCGACGTTCGCGCAGGAGATTGCCGAAGGCGTCGTAGTCGTAATGACGGTCGCCTTGCATCAACAGGCGGTTGCCTTTGACGACGCTCGGACCGACGCGGTCTTGCATCAGCAGGTTGCCCGCCGGGTCGTGGACGAAGCGTTCCTGCAGGTCGTGCGAATGGTTGGCGCGGGTCAGGCGGTCGAGTGGGTCGTAGTGGTAGTCGTGCTGGCCTTTGCGGGTGTCGAGGATGCGGGTGAGGTTGCCGCGTTTGTCGTAGTCGTATTGGCGGCTCTGGTGGCGTTGTTCCTGTTGGGTGATGGCGTGGGCGTGCAGGCGGCCCTGGTCGTCGTAGTGGTAGTGGCTGAGGAGTTGGCCTTGCTGGCGTTGGTGCTCGCGGCCGGATTTGAACAGGTGCGAGGTGAGTGGCTTCCCATTCAGCTCGACGGTGGCGAGGTCGCCGCCCTTGTCGTGATGAAAGGCCAGGCGGTTGTTGTCGGGCAGGCGCAGGTAGTTGAGTTGCCCGCATTCGTCGTAGCCATAGCGCAAGGTGCCCCAGCCTTGGTGCTCGGCGGTGAGGCGGTTTTGCAGGTCGTATTCGTAGTGCAGCGGCCAATTACCGTCGTCGACGCTGAGGAGGTTGCCAAGGCGGTCGTAGGTGTAATCGACAATGCTGCGGTCAGGCAGGGTTTTTCTTACGAGGCGCCCGGCCGCATCGCGCTTATAACCTGTAACCAGCTGACTGCCGTCGCCGCCGTACTCGGTCTTTTCCAGCAGATGCCCGGCGAGGTCGTAGACATAGGTAGTACGGCGCCCATCAAAGCTGGTTTCCTGTTGGATCAGGCCGTTGGCGTGGTACTCAAGCCGGTAGGTTTCCCCCACCTCATTTTCGATCTCGGTGAGTAACAGCCGAACATTGTCATAACGGTATTTGAGCTGCGTGCCGTCCGGATTAATCCGGCGGCTGATCAGGTGCAAACCATCGGCATACTCATAGCGCGTAACCCGACCCAGTTCATCGCGCTCGGCAGTGATTTTTCCGTAAGGGTTGTAGCTGAATTCGCGTGTGGCGCCGCCCGGCTGAATCACCTTCAGCAAGCGACCTACGGCGTCCCACTGATACTGGGTCAGCGCGCCATGCTCATCCTCGCAAGCCACCTGCCGCCCCAGGTCGTCATAGCGATAATGCCGCACTCCGCCATTCGCCAGCTTCTCCTCAATGAGCTGACCACGCTCGTTCCAGATCAGCCGCTGACTGCTGTTGTCCGGATACCAGACCCCGGTGAGCTTTCCGTGTTGGGTGTAGGTGTATTCGGTGTAGTTACCATCCGGATCAGTCTTGCGGGTGATATCGCCTTGATCGTTACGCTGGTATTTCCACACCGCGTCACCACGGCGTACAGCCCGCACGAACCCGTTGTCATACTCGTAGGACGTGGGTGCATCGTCACCGGGAAACAGCGCAATCAACCGACCGGCTTCGTCGTACTGATACGCCGTCACCGCTCCCAGCGGATCCTGCTCGACTGTCAGGCGGCCTTTGTCATCGTAGGATTTGAAGTGCTGCGCGCCGTCCGGATCGATCCGCTGCACCAGCCGTCGCGCTGGGTCTGTACGTAGACTTCCTGGCCTGCCATCGGCGTTGTGTACGGTGACCGTGCCGTTGTCATCCCACACATACCGCGTGTCCATCTGCGAAAAACTGGCCCAGTGCCGGACACACCTTGCAGCTTTGCCAGACCGTTCCCACTCCCAGAAGAAACTCGCCCCACCGGCCAGTTCCCGCTCCAGAATCACCTGCTGATCGTCGTAGCGATAACGTTCGCTTTCGCCTACCGCGTTCGTCGCCTCTACCAACCGCCACGCATCGTCGTACGTGTAGGAAACAACGTTTTGCTCGGTAACCCAGCCCGGCTCCCGCTGCACCTGATAGTCGACGGCAACGATATGGCCGCGCTCATATCGCAGCAGCAATCCCTGGCCGACGTGGTTATCGATCCGCTGAATCCGTCCGGAATAGTCGCGGGCAATGCGCAGCCGGTTGTCGTACGCATCGCTGATCGACGTCAGCACACCATTGCGGAAATGGTAGAAAAGCGACGCCTGAGCCAGCACCAGTTCATCGGGCAAGGCGCCCAGATAAATCGCCGCTTCCGCCAGGCTATTGGTGATGGCCGGCCGTGCAGCAGAGGGCAGGGGAAAGGTAGTGCTGCGGTTCTCGTGGTCGGTCCAAACCACCGATTCACCGCTCACCACCAAGCGCTGGGCCAATGAATGACTCCAGCCAAACCCCAACCCGCAATCCACTTCCACGGCACTGCTGCGATACAACCGCGTCCAGGCAAATGGCAGCACACCCTCCAACGAGCCATCGGTGAGGGTCAGCAGTTCCTCACCAGTAACCATCGACACCGGGCAGCCGTTTTTACAGGTATCTACTGCACAAGCCGACGCATCCCCATTGGGGTTTTTCGCCGAAGCCGGGGCATCATCCACATACGCTCCCTGTCGAACCGCCGTGTTCTGACGCGGCCCCCAGCGCATCTGCACCCCACCTTTTTTCAACCCCTCCACAGCGCCCCGAACCGCTACGGCCTTATAGCGATTCACTGCCCCCATAAAGCGCTGGAGAACGCCGAAAATACCCTTCACAAACTCAATGGCTGCCTCAACAATCCGAGCGCCATACCTGAGCGCACGCGAACTCAGATAAGCGATGCCCGCCGCTGGCAAAACAACCGTCAGCAACGCTGCCACCAACAAATCAATCAGCAACGACACCACAAAACCGGCCACCGCCTCGGCGGTACTCCCGGCAACTGCGCTGGGGGGCAACGCCGACAGCCAAATCATCGCCGTGCGCAACATCAGGTACAGCGCCGCCTCATCACTGGCCAGCAGCATCGCCTGTTCCATAACCTTTGGCGCAGTGCGAGCCAGCTCCATCAATTCGCTGGCTTTCACCCCGAGGCTTTCAAACAGCTTGCCGGGGTCCTTGAAGATCTCCTGTACCTGCTTGATGGCGTCCCACACCCCGGTGATCGCCGCCCAACTTCCCGCCAGCACGCCATTGCCAATCGCGCTTGAAGTGGACCTTTCCCAGTGCGGCCGGAAACCACCCCATTGCTTGCGCAGCCAGCTTTCCAGGTCTGCGGTCAAACCGTCGTAAGACGAAAACAGCGCCTCGACCTGCTCGTCCGACACTCCACCTTGCACTCGCACCTGGTAACGCTTGCCGGCCACACAGGGGTGAGAACCTTTCCCCTGTTCATCGAGAATGATGACGGTAGAACTGCCGTCATCCAGCCCAATCACCTCAACCGGGATGCCTCCCAGCGGCACGTCGTACACCGACTCGAACTTGCTCTCGATCTTCAGTACGCCACTTTCCTCACAGCGCGCCACCGTCGAGAAGTTGTCATCGGTCATGCTCACCGACGTGCTCGAATCCCCCACCCGAATGATTCGGTCCATTCCCAGCAACGACGGCAAATCTGCCGCATGGCTGACCTTATCCAGCGCTTGCGAATACCAGGCGCCCACCTGCTGGCGATACACCGCCAGGCTCTGATGAAAGCCATCCAGTTCGTGTTCGATATGGGCAATGTGGGACGAAGAAGCAGTCATCCATGACGTCTCTGCAAAGGGGAGGCGTCGGAGTCTGCAACAGCAAAATGGGGCCTGGACGAGTGGTCCGGAAAATCAGATTGGGCTTACGAGGAGGGCGATTTTTTCCGTGCCGAGCGGCTGCCCGGCACTACGTAAAACGGCGATTCAGCTCATTGACGGCAGTGGCGTTTTCAGTGGTGCGCTGCATTGACTCTGAGCGTCCTTGAGATTGGCTTCAAATTCGACCAATCCCCCGTGCATCTTCTGCAGCGCTTCGATTTGCCTCACCAGCTCCTGCTTTTTGTTGGTGATTGCCTTGTCCGCCAGCTCCCAGGGCAATCCGTCACCTGGATGCTGACCCAGAATCGCCTGCAACTCCTTGAGTTTGAAACCCAACTGCTGAGCGCATTTGATGAACGTCAGCAGCTCGACACTTTGCGTGGAGTAAATGCGATAACGACCTTCCCGCTGCGGCGGCGGCAACAGGCCGATGGCCTCATAGTGACGAATCGCTTTGATGGTTGTGCCCGACAGTTGCGCGGCTTTGCCGATGTACATGAAAAGTCCTTTTCCCAAAGAGTGCGCCGGCCTGTTTCAGCCACTGTTCCCGCTGTGCTGGCGTAGAGCCCAACACCGGCCCGAACTGCAATGTCTTGATCGGCTGGATGCCACAAAACTCCAGCGTTGTCTTGCGCATCTGATGCAGCGCGGGCATGCGGTAGAACCACCTGTAATACCACGCCGGCGTGTCCAGGGTCACCAGCAAATGCGCGGTTCGGCCCTTCAGGAGTTTGTCGGGGAAAGCCTTGCCTTTGCGGTATTTGAAGGCGAAACCGGATAGGAGAATTCGGTCGATAAAACCCTTCATCAATGCCGGAATGCCACCCCACCAGATGGGGAAAACAAATGTCAGATGATTGGCCCACAAGATGTCGGATTGGGCGTTGAGCAGGTCGGGTTCCAGTGGCTGGGCCTGGCTGTAGCCGTTGTGCAGGATAGGGTCGAAAGTCAGGTCGCCCAGGCGTAGGACGCGCACTTCATGGCCGGCGGTTCTGGCAGAGGTGATGTAGGTGTCGGTGAGGGCAGAGCAGAAGCTGGTGCTGGAAGGGTGGCCGAGGATGACCAGGATGCGTTGGCTCATGGCGGTGGAGTCCTGAAAGTTAGGATTTCAGGGTGAGGTGTGACCTTAGGGGGAGAGTCAAGAAGTGGCAGTGATTGGGAATGGCCAGGAAGACTGATCCCTTTCATTTGCAGGACGTTTCCTAGAGAATTCCAAGCGCTTGCGCCAGCAAAATCCCACGACTAGTCTGCGTTCCGTCACTGCATATTCAGTGATCGGGTTTAGTCGCCCGGATTCGATTGGCGCACGATCAGTTCATGAGTCAGGCCGTTTTTCGCCTGCACTTTTATGGTGGCTGTGCGCAGGGCGCCCTCGGGCGCGCCGGGTTTCCAATCGACCGGTCGACTAACCTGCGTACAGCTGCCACCTTCGTTTAGTCGCGAGGTGTGGTGGCTCCAAATGTTTGATTGGAGATTTACCATGGTCAAAGTTACCCCCGATCCACCCGCATTCCATAAAGCCTTGCTTCGTGACACTGACGCCTCACGCCGAGTGATCGATCGCTACCTCAAAGCGCCGGACGCGCAGCCTTCACCCACCCCGTTTACCGTTGATGACGAACTGAGCTTCGAAGATGCCCTGGCCCATGCTGCCGAGTTGCTGCATTGCGCCGTGGCGACCGCCCAGGCGTCGACCGAGCCGCTGAATGGCGCGCAGCGGGCGGTGATGCATTTGGTGGAGATGTCGAAAGTGGTCGTGGATCGGGCGTTGGATTGTTTGCAGCCGAGGTGAGGTGACTTAGCGCCCCGACTTTCTTCCAGGCATTAAAAAGCCGGCTTGTGGCCGGCTTCTCGGGGACTGGTTCAGCTTATTTTTGGTAAGCCTCACCAGCCTTCAAATCGTTCACCCAGACTCGCGCCTGAGTGATAAGGGGCATCAGCGGGAACTCCTCCGCATCGCCAGGCAGGGCGGACCGGCTTCACGCCAACTCCCTACCAAATGTGCGGCGGATAATACCCACATTCACTTCAATTTCCCAGCTCCAGATACGATTTAGAGCCTTCGTAGCCCAATAAATGCTCATCCAGCGGCACCGGCGGGCGGCGGTTATTCAGTGTCGCCCACCAGAATACCCAACCCAGAATCTCAAAGTTCTGCTCGTGCCGCTGTTCGTAGGTCAAAAACTCGTCCGGATGCTCGGCGCTGTTGTGGCTGCGCATCCGCAGGCCGCCTCCGGGGCGGTTGTAGAGGTATTTGATCCTTAGCATTCCATCGTGCTCTACCGCGTAGATTTCGCCGTCGATGATCTGTTTGCGGCCACAGTCGATGGCGAGGGTACTTCCGTCCTGGATGATGTCGATCATGCTGTTGCCTACCATGTAGGCACCGAGTGCCCGCTCCGGGCTTACGCCGATGGTTTCAAGGGCGTGCAGGGAGAGGCGGATGCTTTCGGTTGAAGTGAAGGTGGGGTGGAGGGGAATCTCCACGTCGATTTTTACCGGGCCGGAGACCGGGTGGGTGATGTAGTTGCCAGTGCTTTCCCTGGCGATACGGTGGGAGTGGTCTGCATCGGGGCCGTCCAGTTGGTAGTTGACGGGTGGATGTTTGGGGCCTTCGCCGGTACGCAGCCAACGGCTGGTGACGCACAGCAGTTCTGCGATCTCGTTGAGTCGGCCCATGGGGACGCCGCGTTTGAACCAGTTGTTTACGTGTTGAGGCGTAACATCGCGGTTCTTGGCGAAGTCGGAAGCGGAAAGATGAACTTCCCGTAATAGCGCTCTTAAGCGATCACCTGATGTATTCATAAACGCAGAGTTTACTGGCCGTAAAAACAGATCAAATAAACCATGCGTTGAGTTGCCGTATGTAGGTGTTTCCTTATTGAGGGAATGTTCTACGGATTAACTAAGCTAGTTAAACGGTTGCTGTAAATATGTTTATTAAAGTGATCGGATGTTTATATTTTTCCCACAAAAAAAGCCCCGATTAATCGGGGCTTTTTTAGAGCGAGTAGCGGTATCAGCCTTTGTAGGCAGCGACCGACTTCATGATCTCGGCGCGGGCGGCGTCTGCGTTGCCCCAACCGTCGATCTTCACCCATTTGCCTTTTTCGAGGTCTTTGTAGTTCTCGAAGAAGTGTTTGATCTGTTCCAGCAGCAGTGGCGGCAGATCGGTGTATTCCTTCACGTCGACATACAGCTGGGACAGCTTGTCGTGTGGTACTGCGATAACTTTGGCATCGCCGCCGCCGTCGTCAGTCATGTTCAGGATGCCGACCGGGCGTGCGCGGATAACCGAGCCTGGAGTAACCGGGTAAGGGGTCACGACCAGCACGTCGAGGGGGTCACCGTCGTCTGCCAGGGTGTTGGGGATGAAACCGTAGTTGGCCGGATAGAACATCGGGGTGGCCATGAAACGGTCAACGAACAGGCAGTCGCTGTCTTTGTCGATTTCGTATTTGATCGGCGCGTGGTTGGCCGGAATCTCGATGGCGACGTAGATGTCGTTCGGCAGGTCTTTGCCAGCCGGAATCTTGCTGTAGCTCATTGGGCGTTGCCCCCGTAGTTGGCCATGAAACATGGCCGGATTGGCCTAAAAGTGGCGGCGATTATAGGCATATTCTGACGCCGATGCCATGCGTCAGACGTCGTACGGCGCTTGGCGTTCAGTCTGATACCGCACGTCGGCGGCCTGCAGTTGATGCAGGCGCGCCAGGGGATCCTGGCGGTAGAAGTGGCTCAGTTGCTCATACACCTGTGGATAACTGCTGACCAGCAAATCCGGGGCACTGAAGAAATATTCGCTGGTGACGGCAAAGAACTCGGCCGGGTTTTCCGCGGCGTAGGGGTCGATGGCAGTCTCGGCGTCCGGATTGCGGTCCAGCTGACGGTTGAGGTCATCGAAGGCGCTTTGCATGACGCTGGCCCATTCCTGCACCCGCATGTCGTGGTGCAACGGCGGCAGGCCGTTGGCGTCGCCGTTGAGCATGTCCAGCTTGTGGGCCAGTTCGTGGATCACCAGGTTGTAGCCTTCCCAGTTGCCGCTGGCCAGCACGCCGGGCCAGGCGAGGATCACCGGGCCTTGCTGCCAGGCTTCGCCGCTGTGCTCGCCGTCCCACTCGTGTTCCACGCCGCTGGCGTCCCGATGGCGCTGGGGGCTGAGGAAGTCGTCGGGGTACAGCACGATCTCGTGGAAGCCCTGGTACCAGTCGAGGTCGCCAAGGTTCATCAGCGGCAGTTGTGCCTGGGCGGCGAGCAGCAGGCGTTGTTCCTGGTGCAGTTCGACGCCGGGCAGGGCGGTGAGGTGTTTTTCGGCGAGGAACACCACGCAGGCTTCCCGCAGCCACTGGTCCTGCTCGGCAGTGATGCCGTCGAGGAAGGTCAGATGATGGCGCACCCGCTGCCACGTTTCATCGGCAATCGGGTGCTTGGCCAGCAGGCGCCGGCGACGCCAGGCGCTGAGGGACCACATCGCAGGTTACTGCGGCTTGGCTTCGGTGGAATTGCGGCCAAAGCGGCTGCGGAACACGCCGATGATCATCGGTACCAGCGACAGCAGGATGATGAACACCACCAGCAGCGACAGGTTTTTCTTGATGAACGGCACGTTGCCAAAGAAGTAGCCCAGGGTTACCAGGCCGCCGACCCAGAGGACGGTGCCGAACACGCTGAAACCGAAGAAGCGCGGGTAAGGCATTTTTGCGATACCGGCGACGAACGGTGCAAACGTGCGCAGGATCGGCAGGAAGCGCGCCAGGGTCACGGTTTTGCCGCCATGCTTGTCGTAGAAGTCGTGGGTTTTTTGCAGGTAGTCGCGGCGGAAGATCTTCGAGTTGGGGTTGCTGAACAAGCGTTCCCCGGCCGTTCGTCCGATCACGTAGTTGGTACTGTCACCCAGGATGGCCGCGAGCATCAGCAGGCCGCCCAGCAATATCGGGTCCATGCCGCCGCCCGCTGCAACAGCACCGGCGATGAACAGCAAGGAATCACCCGGCAGGAACGGCATGACCACCAGGCCTGTTTCGCAAAAGATAACCAGGAACAGAATGGCGTAGATCCACACTCCGTAGTTTCTCACCAGCATGTCGAGGTACACGTCGAGATGCAGGATAAGGTCGAGCGGGTTGAAATCCATGGATGGCACCTGTGTGAATGGCCTGGCTCAGCGGGCCTGTGCGGAGGCTTCGGGTAATAAGGGCTACAAGGTTGTGTCTTGTTTCTTACGACCCTGAAAGGTCCGCATTATACGGATAGAGTCGTGAAAAGCGTGTTGGTTTTGTAGCGGGGGATGTCGCGACATCGATCTTATTGTAGACACAGAGTCAGTGTGGGAGGGGGGCTCCCACACCGATGCATGAGGTTTGGTTAATAGATGTCAGTCATCGCTGATGGGCAGCACGTAGTTTTTGAACTCGGTGTCTTCCCGAAAACCAATGGATTCGTAGGTTTTCTGCGCCACCTGGTTGTCGCTGCTGGTGGAGACACGCAAGCGCACGGCATGGGTTTCCTTGGCCATCTTCTTCGCAGTGCGCATCAGGTTGTCGGCCACCAACTGTCGGCGCGCGTCTTCGGCCACGTAAATGTCGTTGAGTATCCATACGCGTTTCAACGAAAGAGAGGAGTAGCTCGGATACAGCTGGCAGAAACCGAGCAGCTTCTTGTCGTCATCGTCGGCCAGTGCCAGATAGATCACGGATTCCTTGCGGCGCAGGCGTTTTTCCAGAAAGGCACGGCTCGAATCAGGGAAAGGCAGCGCGCCGTAAAACTCGCGGTATTTGACGAAAAGCGGGGTCAACAGGTCCAGGTGTTCCAGGGTCGCTTGAGTTATCCGCATGCCAGGCCTCAACTTCCAAATGGGGGATGACCACACAAGCGGCCGTGTTTCGATGCTGCCTAAAGCGGAGAAAAAGCGCAATCGTGCAGGGATCAGTCCTTCGGCGGACTGAGCAGGAAGTTGCCTTTCATCAGGTCGGGATCATCCGACTCAAGGGTTTGTACCTGGGCTTCATCCTTGAGGTTGACCCCCGACAACTGCCGGCGACAGGCCTCGCGCATCAAGTAAAGCAAGCGGTGAGCGGCCATGCCGTAGCTCAAGCCTTCCAGGCGCACATTGGAGATGCAGTTACGGTACGCATCGGTGAGGCCGACCTTGGGGTTGTAGGTGAAATACAGGCCCAGGCTGTCCGGCGAACTGAGCCCCGGCCGCTCGCCGATCAGGATCACCACCATCTTCGCCCCCAGCAACTGGCCGACTTCATCCGCCACGGCCACGCGGCCCTGTTCCACCAGAATCACCGGCGACAGCGACCAACCTTCCGCGTGGGTTTGTTCCTCCATGCGTGTAAGAAACGGCAACGTATGTTTATGCACCGCCAGCGCCGACAAGCCATCGGCCACTACCACCGCCAGGTCCACACCGCTCGGGTTGGCTGCGGCATAGTCCCGCAGGGCCTGGGCCGATTCATCACTGAGGCGCCGCCCAAGGTCCGGGCGTTGCAGGTAGCTGTGACGGTCGACGGCGGCGCTGTGCAGCAGCAGGCTGTCGCGGCCACGTTCGGCCAGTTGGTTGCTGAGCCCTACATGGTCAAACGGCAGGTGTACGGCGTCCCGCGCCTGGGCGTGGGCGAACTGGAAATCCAGCTGCGCACCGGTAGGCATGCTGGTGCCGGTACGGCCCAGAGCAATCCGCGCCGGGGTCAGGCGCCGCAACTCAAGCCACGGGTTGTCCACGTTGTTTTCCGGGGTGTCGATGTGCACAGGCGGTTCCTTCTTCATCCCAATTGCGCCAAGGCGTGGCGGAATGCCGGTGGCAGACTGTTGCCGAAGTGCACCTTGCCGTCGGCTTGCGTGAAGATGCCCATTTTTGCCAGCCACTGTTCAAACTCCGGCGCCGGCTTTAAACCTAATGTTTGCCGGGCGTAGAGCGCGTCGTGGAACGAGGTGGTCTGGTAGTTGAGCATGATGTCGTCGGAGCCCGGGATACCCATGATGAAGTTGATCCCGGCCACGCCCAGCAGGGTGAGCAGGGTGTCCATGTCGTCCTGGTCGGCTTCGGCATGGTTGGTGTAGCAGATGTCGCACCCCATCGGCACGCCCAGCAGCTTGCCGCAGAAGTGGTCTTCGAGGCCGGCGCGGATGATCTGCTTGCCGTTGTACAGGTATTCGGGGCCGATAAAACCGACCACGGTGTTCACCAAAAACGGTTTGAAGTGCCGGGCCACGGCGTAGGCGCGGGTTTCGCAGGTTTGCTGGTCGACGCCAAAGTGCGCGTTGGCCGACAAGGCACTGCCCTGGCCGGTTTCGAAATACATCAGGTTTTGCCCGAGGGTGCCGCGATTAAGGCTCAGGCCCGCGTCGTAGCCTTCCTGCAACACGCTCAGGCTGATGCCGAAACTGGCGTTGGCCGCTTCGGTGCCGGCGATCGACTGGAACACCAGGTCCAGCGGCACGCCACGATTGATGGCTTCGATGGAGGTAGTGACGTGGGTCAGCACGCAGGCCTGGGTCGGAATCTCGTAGCGCTGGATGATCGCGTCGAGCATTTCCAGCATGGCGCAGATTGAAGCGATGCTGTCGGTGGCCGGGTTGATGCCGATCATCGCGTCGCCGTTGCCGTAGAGCAGGCCGTCGAGAATGCTCGCGGCGATGCCCGCCGGTTCATCGGTGGGGTGGTTGGGTTGCAGGCGGGTGGACAGGCGCCCGCGCAGGCCCATCGTGCCGCGAAACTGTGTGACGACGCGGATCTTCTGCGCCACCAGTACCAGGTCCTGCACGCGCATGATCTTCGACACGGCGGCGGCCATTTCCGGTGTCAGCCCGGGTGCCAGGGCGCGCAGGCTTTGTTCGTCGGCCGCGTCGCTGAGCAGCCAATCCCGCAAGCCCCCGACGGTCAGGTGGCTGACCACGGAAAACGCCTGTTTATCGTGGGTGTCGATAATCAGCCGGGTGACTTCGTCGCTTTCGTACGGGATCAACACTTCTTCAAGAAAGTGCTTCAACGGAATATTGGCCAGGGCCATTTGCGCCGCGACCCGCTCACCGTCGTTCTGCGCGGCAACACCGGCGAGGAAATCCCCGGAACGCGCCGGGCTGGCCTTGGCCATCACGTCCTTGAGGCTGTCGAAGCGGTAGGTCAATGCACCGACCGCGTGGGAAAAGCTTGCCATACAGAGTCTCCTTGTCGGTGCGGGCAGAATGTGAGTAAAGCCCCCGCACCGAGGTTTACGGCGTTTAGTGCAAGGCGGCCTCTGCGGCCTGGATCGCCGCAAACTCTTCTTCCGGCGTGCCTGCTACCAAGTGATGCCGACTGTAGAAAGCAAAGTAAGCAATTAATACTCCATAGATGACCGCGGCGCCAATGACCACGCGCGGATCCACCAGAAAGCCCGCCACAACGGCGATGCAGGCCAGTACCAGGGCGACGCCCGAGGTGAAGATGCCGCCCGGTGTGCGGTAAGGGCGATCCATTTTGGGGCGGCGGATGCGCAAGGTGATGTGTGCGGCCATCATCAGCACGTAGGAAATGGTCGCGCCGAACACGGCCACCAGGATCAGCAAATCACCCTGGCCGGTCAGCGACAGGCCAAACCCGATAATGCCGGGGATTACCAGGGCCAGGACCGGCGCCTTGCTTTTGTTGGTCTGCGACAGCTTGCGCGGCAGGTAGCCGGCGCGGGACAGGGCGAAGATCTGCCGGGAGTAGGCGTAGATGATCGAGAAGAAACTCGCGATCAGCCCGGCCAGGCCCACCAGATTGACGAAGTGGCCCATCCAGGTGGAACCGCCATAGGCTTTGGACAACGCTTCCACCAGCGGATTGCCCGACGCCATCAGCGCATAGGCACCGGCACCGCCCGGGGCGATCACCAGAATCAGCAGGGCGAAGCTGGTCAGCACCACAATGGCGCCAATCAGGCCGCGGGGCAGGTCGCGTTTCGGGTTCTTGGTTTCTTCAGCGGCCAGGGGCACGCCTTCGACGGCCAGGAAGAACCAGATTGCATAGGGAATCGCCGCCCACACGCCGACGTACCCGAACGGCAGGAAGCTACTGGCGCCCTTGGCCTCGGTTACTGGAATATCCAGCAGGTTGGCGACACTGAAGTGCGGCACCATCGACACCAGGAATACACCCAGGGCAATCGCGGCGACGGCAGTAATCACAAACATCAGCTTCAGCGCTTCACCCACCCCGAAGATGTGGATGCCGATAAAGATGATGTAGAACGCCAGGTAGATCATCCAGCCGCCAATGCCGAACAGCGACTCGCAATAGGCGCCGATAAACACCGCTATGGCAGCGGGGGCGATGGCGTATTCGATGAGGATCGCGGTGCCGGTGAGGAACCCGCCCCAGGGGCCGAAGGCGCTGCGGGCAAAGCCGTAGCCGCCGCCGGCGGTAGGAATCATGGAAGACAGTTCGGCCAGGGAGAAACACATGCACAGGTACATGGTGGCCATCAGCAGTGTGGCGAGGAACATGCCGCCCCAGCCACCTTGGGCCAGGCCGAAGTTCCAGCCGGCGTAGTCGCCGGAGATCACGTAGGCAACCCCGAGACCGACCAGAAGCACCCAGCCGGCAGCGCCTTTTTTCAGTTCCCGTTGTTGGAAGTATTCGGTGCCGACTTTTTCGAAGTCGACGGAAGACCCGGACGCCGGAGCGCCATTCGGTTCGCTGGGCATGATGGAATCCCTTTCTTATTGTTTTATCCCGGCTTACTTAAGTAAGCCGAATGAGTAGCAAGGTCTTGTGAAGATCAAGTGTGGGAGCGGGCTTGCTCGCGAATGCGGTGGGTCAGTTGAAAACTCAGTAACTGATACACCGCATTCGCGAGCAAGCCCGCTCCCACATTTTTATTGCATTTTAAATGTGGGAGCGGGTTGTGAGTTAGAAGAAGCCCAGCGGGTTGATGTCGTAGCTCACCAGCAGGTTTTTGGTCTGCTGATAGTGATCAAGCATCATCTTGTGAGTCTCACGGCCCACACCGGATTTCTTGTAACCGCCGAACGCGGCATGCGCCGGGTACAGGTGATAGCAGTTGGTCCACACACGCCCGGCCTTGATCGCCCGGCCCATGCGGTATGCGCGGTTGATGTCGCGGGTCCACAGGCCGGCACCCAGGCCGAACTCGGTGTCGTTGGCGATCGCCAGGGCTTCGGCTTCATCCTTGAACGTGGTGATGCTCACCACCGGGCCAAAGATTTCTTCCTGGAACACCCGCATCTTGTTGGTGCCTTTGAGCAGGGTCGGCTGGATGTAATAGCCGGTGGCCAGATCGCCGGTCAGCTTCTCGACCTTGCCACCGGTCAGCAGCTCGGCGCCTTCGCCCTTGGCGATTTCGAGGTAGGACAAAATCTTGTCGAATTGCTGCTCGGACGCCTGGGCGCCGACCATGGTGTCAGTGTCCAGCGGGTCGCCACGTTTGATCGACTCGACCTTCTTCATCACCACTTTCATGAAATCGTCGTAGATCGACTCTTCCACCAGCGCGCGGGAAGGGCAGGTGCACACTTCGCCCTGGTTGAAGAACGCCAGCACCAAACCTTCGGCGGCTTTCTCGATGAATTGCGGCTCGGCTTTCATGATGTCGGCGAAGAAGATGTTCGGCGACTTGCCGCCCAGCTCGACGGTGGACGGAATGATGTTCTCGGCGGCCGCATGCATGATGTGCGAGCCCACTGGCGTGGAGCCGGTGAAGGCGATCTTGGCGATGCGCTTGCTGGTGGCCAGGGCTTCGCCGGCTTCTTTGCCGTAGCCGTGCACCACGTTCAGTACGCCCGGCGGCAGCAGGTCGCCGATCAGTTCCATCAGCACGTTGATGCCCAGCGGGGTTTGCTCGGCAGGCTTGAGCACCACGCAGTTACCGGCGGCCAGGGCTGGCGCGAGTTTCCAGGCGGCCATCAGCAGCGGGAAGTTCCACGGGATGATCTGGCCGACCACCCCCAGCGGCTCGTGGAAGTGATAGGCGGCGGTGTGTTCGTTGATTTCGGCGCTGCTGCCTTCCTGGGCGCGGATGCAACCGGCGAAGTAGCGGAAGTGGTCAGCGGCCAGCGGGATGTCGGCGTTCAGGGTTTCACGCACGGCCTTGCCGTTGTCCCAGGTTTCGGTGATGGCCAGCAGTTCGAGGTTCTGTTCGATGCGGTCGGCGATTTTCAGCAGCACCAGCGAGCGGTCCTGGGCCGAGGTCTTGCCCCAGGCGTCAGCGGCAGCGTGGGCGGCGTCCAGGGCCTTGTCGATATCTTTGGCCGTGGAGCGCGGGAATTCGGCGATGGGCTTGCCGTTGACCGGCGAGGTATTGGTGAAATAGTTGCCATCGACCGGCGCGACAAATTCACCGCCGATGTAGTTGCCGTACTTGGCCTTGAACGAAACGATAGCGCCTTCAGTACCGGGGTGTGCGTAACGCATGGTGGGTATCTCCTGGCTTTTTTGTGTTTATTGGAGGACGCACGGTTGTGCTTGTTAAAGCGTAGAGCAAAGGTCGGGCCAGTGCCTCGTAGCGCCCGTAAATCAAGGGTTTAGAGGTTGTTGCAAACCGTTGCTGTGGCAGGCTTGGTACAGCCTGGGTGACAGTTTGTGCCACAAGCGGTACAGCCTGTGACCGGTGGGTCTGCCCGGGATTGCAATGGTCGGGAGGCTGGAGGATGCTGGGCACTCGCGCGCGGTAGTTCACGCAGGGAGAATAATAAGAACATGCAAAACGATCATTTCAGTCGCCATGCCCAGCAAGTCCTGACGGTCACCCGTGGCCAGGACCCGTTGCACGGCCCCGGCAGCGATCCGTCCATCGCCCGCTCCTGGCTGCGTTGCCTGGAGGACTATCACCTCGACCCCGCGCTGACCATCGCGCCCACGGTGCTCGAACATGGCCGCCTGCTGGAAAGTCGCGAACGCCTGCAACAAGTGTTGAGCATTGCCGGCAGCGAAATGAACAGCCTGCACCAACAGCTCTCCGGCGCTGGGCACGCGGTACTGCTGACCGACGCCCGTGGGGTGATCCTCAACTGCGTCACCGCCCCCAGCGAGCGCAAGATTTTCGAGCGTGCCGGGCTGTGGCTGGGCGCCGACTGGAGCGAGGCCTGTGAAGGCACCAATGGCATCGGCACCTGCCTGGTGGAGCGCCAGTCCCTGACGATTCATCGCGATGAACACTTCCGTGGCCGGCATACCGGCCTGACCTGCTCGGCCAGCCCGGTGTTCGACCCCCATGGCGAGCTGCTGGCGGTGCTGGATGTGTCTTCGGCCCGGGAAGCGGTGTCGCGCCAAAGCCAGTTCCACACCATGGCGCTGGTCAATCTTTCGGCGAAGATGATCGAGAGCTGTTACTTCCTGCGGCATTTTGAGCACCACTGGTTGCTGCGCTTTCATTTGCAGGCGGAGTCCGTGGGCCTGTTCAGCGAAGGGTTGCTGGCGTTCGATGGCGAAGGGCGCATTTGTGCGGTGAACCAGAGTGCGTTGAACCTGCTCGGGCAGATCCGTGGCGGCCTCTTGGGGCAGCCAGTGGAGGCGTTTTTCGATTGCTCCCTGGATGAGTTGCTCGGGCGTGCCAGCGCGAATGCCAGCGCCAGTTGGCCCCTGCGTACCCGCGATGGCCGTGGGTTGTTCGCGGTGTTGCGCGGCCAGCCTCGCAGCGTGCCGGCGCCGATTCCCCAGGCTTTGCCCGAGCGGCCTCGGTTGCCGGGCATTTGCCTGGGAGACGCGGCGTTGCAAAACGATTTCCGTAAGGGGTTACGTGTGTTTGAGCGCGACGTGCCGTTGCTGATCAATGGCGAAACCGGCTCCGGTAAGGAGGCATTTGCCAAGGCGGTGCACCATGCCAGCCTCCGGGCCGACAAAGCCTTTATTGCCCTGAACTGCGCGGCCATCCCGGAAAGCCTGATCGAGAGCGAGCTGTTCGGCTATCGCGGCGGCAGCTTCACCGGCGCCCGCAAGGAAGGTATGCGCGGCAAGCTGCAACAAGCCGACGGCGGCACGTTGTTTCTGGATGAAATCGGCGACATGCCCCTGGCGTTGCAAACCCGGCTGTTGAGAGTGTTGGAAGACCGACTTGTCGTGCCCATCGGCGGCGAGCCGCAGGCGGTGAACGTCAGAATCATCAGCGCCACCCACCGTAATTTGCTGGAGCGGGTAGAGGACGGCAGTTTTCGCGAAGACCTCTACTACCGGCTGAACGGTCTGGAAATCGCCCTGCCGCCGTTGCGGGAGCGCAGCGACAAGTCGCAGTTGCTGGACTTTCTGCTGGCGGAGGAGGCGGGCGACCAGTCGGTCTTGCTGGACGGTCCTGCGCGTCAGGCACTGCTGGCCTTTGCCTGGCCGGGCAATGTGCGGCAGTTGCGCACGGTATTGCGCACGTTGGCAGCGTTATGTGACGACGGGCGGGTTGGGTTTGGGGACTTGCCCGCGGTCATTCGTCAGGCGCGCCCGCAGCCTGTGATGGCGGACGAGCCTTCGGACTCGCCTCTGGACGACGCAGAGCGCCTGGCGCTGCTCAATGCCTTGGAGCAACAGCGCTGGCACATGAGCCACACGGCGGAGCAACTGGGGGTTAGCCGTAACACCTTGTATAGAAAACTGCGCAAACACGGGATCGCCCGTTAGCTAAAGGGTGCGATTTTTCCCACCCTACGCTAACCTGCCTCGATGTTTTACGAGGTCGACTATGCACATTCATATTCTCGGTATTTGCGGCACGTTCATGGGCTCGATGGCGGTCCTCGCCAAAGAACTGGGCCATCATGTTACTGGCTCCGATGCCAACGTATACCCACCCATGAGCACGCAACTGCAGGCCCAGGGCATTGAGCTGACCCAAGGCTACGACCCGGCGCAGTTCGACCCGGTCCCGGACCTGGTGGTGATCGGCAATGCCATGAGCCGCGGTAACCCGGCGGTCGAGTACGTACTGAATAAAGGTTTGCCTTACGTGTCTGGCCCGCAATGGCTGGCAGACCACGTGTTGCAAGGCCGTTGGGTGCTGGCGGTTGCCGGAACCCACGGCAAGACCACCACCAGCAGCATGCTGGCCTGGGTGCTGGAGCATGCGGGCATGAGCCCGGGCTTCCTGATCGGCGGCGTACCGCAGAATTTCTCGGTGTCGGCGCGCCTCGGCGATACCCCGTTCTTTGTCATCGAAGCCGATGAATATGACAGCGCGTTCTTCGACAAGCGTTCCAAGTTCGTTCACTACCGCCCGCGCACCGCGGTCCTGAACAACCTGGAGTTCGATCACGCGGATATCTTCCCCGATCTGGCGGCCATCGAGCGGCAGTTCCACCACTTGGTGCGCACAATTCCCAGCGAAGGCCTGGTGATTCACCCGACCACCGAGCCAGCCCTGCAGCGGGTCATCGAGATGGGCTGCTGGACTCCGGTACAAACCACCGGCGCGGGCGGCCAATGGCAGGTCAAGCTGCTGAGTGAAGACGGTTCAAAATTTGAAGTGCTGTTCGAAGGCGTCGCCCAAGGCATCGTCGATTGGGACATGACGGGCCAGCACAATGTCGCCAACGCCTTGGTCACCCTGGCGGCCGCGCGGCATGTCGGCGTGGTGCCATCCATGGGCATCGCTGCCTTGAGCGCATTCAAGAGCGTCAAGCGCCGTATGGAAAAGGTCGCCGAAGTGAATGGGATTACCATCTACGACGACTTTGCCCACCACCCGACGGCCATCGCCACCACCTTGGATGGCTTGCGCAAGCGCGTGGGTGACGCCCAGGTAATCGCGATTATCGAGCCACGCTCCAACTCCATGAAGCTGGGCGCCCACCGTGATGGTTTGCCGGAAAGCGTGAACGATGCAGACCAGGCTGTGTGGTATGCACCGGCCAACCTCGGCTGGGACTTGCCCGCCATCGCCGCGCTGTGCACCGTACCGTCGATTTGCTGCGACTCTCTGGACGGCATCATCGAGCACGTGAAGCACCAGGCCAAGCCCGGCACCCACGTGGTGATCATGAGCAACGGCGGCTTCGGCGGTCTGCACGGCAAACTCGCCGAGGCCCTCAAGTGAGCGGCCCGGAACGCGTCACCCTTGCGATGACCGGCGCGTCTGGCGCGCCCTATGGCTTGCGCCTGCTGGACTGCCTGGTGCGCGAAGACCGTGAGGTGCACTTCCTGATCTCCAAGGCCGCGCAACTGGTGCTGGCCACCGAGACCGATGTTGCGTTGCCGCCCAAGGTGCAGATGATGCAAGCCTTCCTCACCGAGTACACCGGTGCGGCGGCGGGGCAGATCAAGGTCTATGGCAAGGAAGACTGGATGTCGCCGGTGGCCTCGGGCTCCGGCGCGCCGGCCGCGATGGTGGTGGTGCCGTGCTCCACCGGGACCTTGTCGGCGATTGCCACGGGGGCCTGCAACAACCTGATCGAGCGCGCGGCGGACGTGACCTTGAAGGAGCGTCGCCAGTTGATACTGGTGCCGCGCGAAGCGCCGTATTCGAGCATCCACCTGGAGCACATGCTCAAGCTGTCGAACATGGGCGTGACCATCTTGCCGGCGTCGCCGGGCTTCTATCACCAGCCGCAGACCATCGATGACCTGGTGGACTTTGTGGTGGCGCGGATTCTCAACCTGCTGAACATTCCCCAGGACATGCTGCCGCGCTGGGGCGAGCACCATTTGAGCAGTGATGAATAAACTACTGATAGCCTTGCTGGCGCTGCAGCTGACGGGGTGCGCGACGGCGCGCACGCTGGACGCGGCGCAACCCGGTGCGCCGGTGGTGTATGCCGGGACGCGCCTGGATATGTATGCCATTCAGGGTGGGTGCTGCGCGATGGACCGCTTCGGAGCCGAGGCGCCGAGCTATCCCCATGTGGACCTGCCGGCCAGCGCGCTGCTCGACACGCTGCTGTTGCCGCTGTCGGTGCTGACGGTGTTGGGGGTTGGGTTTAACGCGACGGGCGGGCTCTAGTACTTAATATCAGGATTAACAGAAATCCAATGTGGGAGCGGGCTTGCTCGCGAATGCGCAGTGTCAGTCAATGCATCAGTGACTGATCCACCGCATTCGCGAGCAAGCCCGCTCCCACATCTTGATTGTGTTCGGCCTGGATTGCGGGTTACTTGCCGAGCTTGCGCAGCTCATCCGACTCCACAACCCGCACCCCATTCTGCTCTTCCAGCGCCAGCCGCCACATTGCCCGCGCCAGTTCACACACTTCAATACCGTGATACTTACCCGGAATCAGCCGCGACAACGGCCCGGCCAGTTGCTCGGCCAGGCGTGGCTCCAACCGCTCACCCAGCAAAAGCGAAGGCCGCACGATGGTCAACTGCGGCCAATCCTGAGCCTTCAGCGCCTGTTCCATCTCGCCCTTGACCCGGTTGTAGAAGATCGAGGATTTCGGGTCGGCACCAATCGCGCTGATCACGATCAGGTGCCGCGCCCCCATTTCCCGGGCGCGCTTGGCAAAGGCCACAACCATGTCCAGGTCGACGGCGCGGAAGGCTGCTTCGGAACCGGCCTGTTTGATGGTGGTGCCCAGGCAGCAGAAGGCGATGTCCACCTGGCCGCTCAACTGCGGCAGGAACACCGCCGGGTCGCCCACCGGGTTTTCCAGGTGTGGATGCTCCGCCAGCGGCTTGCGGCTGGGCGCCAGCACCCGGGTCACGGTCGGCTCGTTGAGCAGACGGTCCAGCAGGTGCTCCCCGGTCAGGCCGGTCGCTCCGGCGAGCAAGATATGCTGAGGCGTCAGGTACATGGTGTTTCCCCCTTTATACAGATTCAGCTTAGTTGCTCTTGGCTTCCTTGCTATTCATTGAGACGCTTTCGAGCGCCTTTCGTGCCTGCTGTTTGCGTAATAATTGCCAATGGGCGATCACGCCTTTGGGGGCCCAGATCTGCGGTTCGGAGGCTTCGAAGTTGTCCGCCTGTTCGCGTTCGGCCACGTGGGTCTGCGCCAGCTTGAAGGCTTGCTGCAAATCGTCGGTCTGGTTGAAGGCCTGGGCGAAGAGGGCGTCGCCGAAGTAGGTGAAATCAGCCTCTTCAGAGCAGCCGAACGACACGCGGTCGGCCCGCGAGGCGGTCATGATCAGGGTGTGTTCGTCTTTCAGGGCCGGGATGAACCCGCCGGAGTAGCAGGCCGAAATCACGATGATCTTGTCGCGGTTTTTCAGCGGTGCCAGCACGGCGGCCAGTTCATCGGCCGGCAGGTCGGCCAGCTCCATGCGCGGCTGGTCGAGCACCAGTTCGTGTTCGTGGGTGCCGTGGCTGGTCAGGTAGATGAACACCAGGTCTTGCGGGCCACTGCGTTCGGCCAGGGTCTGCACCGCACGGCGCAGGCTTTCACGAGTGGCCATCGGGCGGTCGGCGATATGGTCGCGATGGTTCACCAGGCGAATCTGGCCATAGGCGCCGAAGCGGGTGGCGAGCATGTTGCTGACGTAGTCGGCTTCACGCAGGAATACGCTTTGTTTGCCGTCGCCGGCCACCACCAGGCTGTACAGCTCCACGCCCGATTTGGACGCGGGCACGGCGGCGAGGGCCTCATCCAGTAAGCGACCCTGGGCAAACAGGCCGATCTCCAATGGGTCAGGCAATAATTTGCCATCGGCGTCGCGCACCCGCATGCCGTTGACCCAGGTGCCAGCCTGCACGGTGCCATCGGCGAGCACCAGGGTGCCGCGCCCTTGATAGCTGTCGCTGTCGAAGCCGCCAATATAAAAGCTGCCGTCGGTGAGGTTCAGGCGGCCGGTGCCTGTGAAGCGCCAGTCAACGAATTGGCCGACGTAGTGGCTGCCGTCGACACCGATCAGTTCGCCCTTGCCGCTGAGGGCGCCTTCCTTGAATTCGCCGATCCACACGTCGCCGTCGGCGTTTTCATAACGGCCCTTGCCGTTGAGCTGGTTCTGTTTGAAATGGCCGATGTACATGTCGCCGTCGGCGCTGTTGAAGGTACCGTTGCCCTCCAACTGGCCATCGACGAAGTGGCCGCTGAACTGGTTGCCGCTGTCGTCGTTGCGCTGGCCTTCGCCGTTGGGCTTGCCGTGGGCGAACTGGCCCTGGTACTGGCTGCCGTCGGCCAGTTCGAGACGGCCGAGACCGGAATACTGGTCGTCCTTGAATTCGCCGCGATAGGTCATCTGCCCTTCTTTGAGGGTGCCTTCGCCGTTGCGCTTGCCTTGTTTGAACCCGCCGACGTAGCTGTTAGCCGCCGTGGTCAGGCTGCCCTGGCCGTCGAACAGGCCTTGCTGGAACTGGCCTTTATAGACTTCGCCATTGCTGCCATGCCACTCACCCTGGCCGTGCCATTGGCCTTTATCAAACTGGCCGGCGTACCAGCTGCCGTTGGGGTAGTCCACTCGGCCCTGGCCTTGCAGCAAGCCATTGACCACATCGCCACGGTAACGACCGCCATCGGGCAGCCGCGCATCGGGCGGCAACAGCGATTCGCCGTCGCCGCACGCGGAGAGCAACAGGACAAGAGCAAGGGGAGCGAGTGGGCGCATAGCGGGATCCGGATAATTGAGCGCCGAGTATGCCGCAGCTGCGAGATCTATACATAAATTTACATGAATTGTGGTGAGCAGGCGGGCTCACCACAGCCAGGCTCAGACGAAGCAGAGTGACAACGACTCGGCTATATACGCCGGTTTCTCCTGGCCATCGATTTCCAGGGTGCAGGTGGCCTTAAGCAGCCATTGCCCGGGTTTTTTCTCGGTGGCGTCGGTGAGGGTCACGGCCAGGCGCACTTTGGAGTCGACCTTCACCGGCTGGATGAAGCGCACGCTGTCCAGGCCATAGTTGACGGCCATTTTCAGGCCTTCGGGCATGATCAGGATGTCTTCGATCAGCTTGGGTATCAGCGACAGCGACAGGAAACCGTGGGCGATGGTGCTGCCAAACGGCGTCTTGGCGGCTTTCACCGGGTCGACGTGGATGAACTGAAAATCGCCGGTGGCCTCCGCGAACAGGTTGATGCGCTCCTGGTCGATGGTGAGCCATGCGGAACGTCCCAGTTCCTTGCCGACATAATCCTTGAGTTGCTCTACGGGTACTGAGGGCATTGCGACTCTCCTTCTTTGCTCGGTTGGCTTCATCGTTTTGTATTTTTGGACAGGTCCAGAGAACCAATGTAGATCATCATGGGCACTTGGCCCGGTCAACCCACCATGCTTTTGGCGAATGCCGTTCCATAGAGGCGGCGTGCTTATAATGCCGACACGCTTTTGGGGGGAAGAACGGATGCTGTTACGCGGTCTGACATGGCTGGTGCTGTTTCAATTGCTCGGCACGGCGATCAATCATTTGTTTGTCCCGGTGTTGCCGGGGCCGATTATCGGGCTGCTGTTGATGCTGGCCTTCCTGGTGTGGCGCGGTGAAGTCGGTGAGCCCTTGAGCCTGGCGGCCAGCAGTCTGCTGCGTTATCTGCCGTTGCTGCTGGTGCCACCTGCGGTCGGCGTGATGGTGTATGCCAAGGACATCGCCGCCGACTTCTGGGCCATCGTCGGCGCGTTGGTGTTGTCGCTGGTGATCGCCATGGGCTTTGTCGGCGTGCTGATGCAGCAGATGGTCAAGCGCAAGGAGAAGGATCAATGATCTTCGACTGGCACGGCGCGTGGACGGCGGTCATTCATCACCCGCTGTTCGGCATCGGCATCACCCTCGGCGCCTATCAGCTGGTGCTGGCGGGCTTCGAGAAAACCCGCTGGATTTTCCTGCAGCCGGTGCTGGTGTCGATGCTGCTGGTGATCGGCGTGTTGCTCAGTTGCGGCCTGACCTACGTCGAGTACCGCAAGAGCACCGAGATCATGAGCATTCTGCTGGGACCGGCGACGGTGGCACTGGCGGTGCCGCTTTACCTGAATCTGCGACGGATTCGCCAATTGTTCTGGCCAATTTTTACTACGCTGGTGGTGGGAGGCGTATTGGCTACCGGCCTGTGCGTGCTGTTGGGCTGGTGGTTTGGCGCTGAACACATGATGCTGATGACCATGGCGCCCAAGTCCGTGACATCGCCGATTGCAATGCTGGTGGCCGAGCAAATCGGCGGCGTGGCGGCATTGGCGGCGGTGTTTGTGCTGATCACCGGGGTGATCGGCGCGATGATCGGGCCGGCGTATTTGTCGCGCCTGGGCGTGCACAGCCCCGAGGCGCGCGGCATGGCGTTGGGCATGACCGCCCACGCCGTGGGTACCTCGGTGGCCTTGCAGGAAAGCGAAGAGACCGGCGCCTTTGCGGCGTTGGCCATGAGTTTGATGGGCGTGGCCACGGCGGTGTTCTTGCCGTTGGCCGTGTCGCTGGTTATTTAAGTCGGGTTTAAGGAAACCTTTATGAGTCTGGCGCTTTTCCCGCTCAATACCGTGCTGTTTCCCGGGTGCACCCTCGACCTGCAATTGTTCGAGGCGCGCTACCTGGACATGATCAGCCGCTGCATGAAAAAGGGCGAAAGCTTTGGCGTGGTGTGCATCCTCGACGGCAAGGAGGTCGGGCTGGCGCCGGATGGCTACGCGTTGATTGGCTGCGAAGCGCTGATCCGCGACTTCAAGCAGCAGGACAATGGCCTGCTGGGGATTCGGGTCGAGGGCGGTCGGCGCTTCCGTGTGCGTGATGCCGGTGTGCAGAAAGACCAACTGCTGGTGGCTGAGGTGCAATGGCTGGACGAACATCCCGAGCAGCCCCTGGAAGAGGAAGACGCCGACTTGTTGGCGTTGCTCCATGCTCTGGCCGAGCACCCGATGGTGGCGTCCCTGGACATGGGCACCCACGCCGATGGCCAGCAGGCCTTGGCCAATCAGTTGGCCTACCTGCTGCCCTTTACCGAAGCCGACAAGATCGACCTGCTGCAACTCGATGACCCGCAACAGCGGCTGGATGCGATTCAGCTATTACTGGATGAGCTGCAAGGTGAATTGTTTACTCAGTAGGCGTACCTGAGCAGCGCGTGAGAGGTGCCGGTAAACGCAATGAACCCGAGTACCGCGCCACACACCGGCAAGATCAGCCACCAGACTTTCGGCGGCATCGGTGGCAGCGGGCTGCGGTGCTGGCTTAACGTCAGGCTGAAGGCGCAGACCGTCATTGCCAGCAGAGTGCCGGCCAGAATGTCTGTTGGCCAATGCGCGCCCAGGTAGACCCGGGAGATGGCGATGGTGGCGGCGGGGATGCAGCCGAGCACCAGCCAGGTCAGGCGCAGGCGGGTCGGCTGACCACGGCCGGCCAGCACTGCCAATGCCAGGAAGAATGCGAACGAGCCGGACGCATGGCCGCTGGGCATGCTGAAGCTGGTGAGCGGGTCGGTCAGCACTTCAGGGCGCATCCGCGCAAAAAACAGTTTGGTGCCGGTATTGATCAGCGCAGCGCCCAGCAGGGTGGCGCCGACAAAGATTGCCTGGCGCCATTGCCGCGCCACTACCAGCAGGCCGGTCAACACGGCGCTGGCTACAAACATCTTCTTGAACTCGCCGAGCTGGGTCACCATCACCATCGCCCGATCAATCGCCGGGCCGCGGTGTTCCTGCACCAGCGCCATCAAGCCTTGGTCAAAGTCGTTCAGGTAGGGATAGCCGATAAACAGCGCGAGCAGCAATGTGCCGCCGATGCAGCCAATCCACAGGGTGGCGCGTCGGTGGCCGCGCAGGCTGCTGTTGAGGCTCACGCCGATCAGCACCGCCAGGCTCGCGGCGACAATCCCGGCCTCCGGCCAGAAACCTTCGGGCAGTGGCAGGCGGAAGGCTGCGCCGGTGGCCCAGCCCGGCAGCAGATACGCCACCGACCATCCCGCGCCGGCCAGCAGGCTCACGGCAGCAAAGCGTGGGAAGGGCATGTCGCACATGCCCGCAACCATCGGCAACATCGGCCGCAGCGGGCCAATAAAGCGTCCTACCAGCAGGCTCGCAATGCCGTATTTGTGGAAGTAAGTCTCAGCGCCGCTCATCCATTCAGGGTGATGCCGCAGGCCGGGCAGGCGCCGGATGTTCTGGTGGAAATGACGACCGAGGAAGTAGGAAGCCACATCGCCCACCACGCCACCGAGGAAGCCCAGCAACAGGGTTTCCCCCAGGGACAGTGCGCCGCTGCCGGCCAGTGCGGCGATGGCAAACAGCAACACCGTGCCCGGTACGATCAGGCCGGCAATGGCCAGGCACTCCACGCACGCCACGATAAACACCGCCACGGCCAGCCATTGCGGGTTCAGGGTCAGCCAGCCGGTAATGCCATCGAGCCATGGGCCCATACAATCAAACTCCCTTTGTGAATATTGCCTCCTCTGTAGGAGCGAGCTTGCTCGCGAAGGTCGTTAACGCTAACGCGGGCTATCTGGTTTAGCGCGGCGCTCTCGGGTGCTTCGCGAGCAAGCCCGCTCCTACAGGGGGCTAGTGTGTTTCAAATCAAAAAATAGTCGCGGCCTTCGACCTGGCCCCGGCGCAGCGGGTTCCGTGTGCAATACGGCGCATAACCGGCATCCACGAAGCGGTACATCAGGTGTTCATCGCGTCCGCCGGGGATGCCCAGCCGGGTGGTCTGGATGATTTGCGCCGGCGCCAGCCCCACGTCTTCCACGTAGAGCCGCTCCTGGTCAAAGCGCTTGGCATCCCACATCGGTACCTTCAAACCCAGCGCCTTGCACAGCAAGGTCTGGCCGGCACACAGCTTTTGCGAGGGGCGCGGCTTGCCGCTGGCATCCGGGTTGTTCAATAGCATCTGCGCCAGGCTGGCCGGGCCAGACACTTCGTCGACCCACGGATAGGCCGATTTGATCAGCACCGCATTGCCCGGGCCGTGGGCGCTGAAGTTCAGCGAGTCACCGCCACGGGCGTAGTACATATAGATGTGGCCGCCATCCAGAAACAAAGCCTTACGCTTTTCTGTGTAGCCGAGGGACGCGTGGCTGCCTTTTTCGGCGAGGTAATAGGCTTCGGTTTCGATAATTCGCGCCGACAGCCACAAATCGCCGACACGATGGCGAATGACTTTTCCCAGTAGTTCGCGCGCGAGCAGTTGCGCGTCACGGTCGAAAAAGCCGTCGGGCAGGGCGTTGGCGAGGATCAGTGGCGAAAAACTGGACATGGCGATCAAAGGTAATACGGCTAAATGTGACAGGATGATAACAACTCCAGCCTTAATTCCCGCTGAACGTCGGGTTTTTGCAGTTCATTTCGACCATCCGCCCCTCACCGCTGTCCGTAGGACGGCGTCACAGCTATAATCTGCCGCTTTCCTCTTTGCCAAGACCCCACCAGACCATGACTGAGTCCGTTCTTGACTACATGACCCGCCTGGGTCGCGCTGCCCGTCAGGCTTCGCGGTTGATCGCCCGTGCGAGCACTGCGCAGAAGAACCGCGCCTTGCTGGCGGCCGCCGACGCTCTGGATGCCTCGCGCTCCGAGCTGACCGCTGCCAACGAGCAAGACCTGGCCAACGGTCGGGCCAATGGTCTGGAGCCTGCATTGCTGGATCGCCTGGCGCTGACGCCGGCGCGCATCGACGACATGATCGAAGGTTTGCGTCAGGTGGCCAAGCTGCCTGACCCCATCGGTGAAATCCGCGACATGCGCTACCTGCCCTCGGGTATCCAGGTGGGCAAGATGCGCGTGCCCCTGGGCGTGATCGGCATCATCTATGAGTCCCGCCCGAACGTGACCATCGACGCCGCGAGCCTGTGCCTCAAGTCCGGCAATGCCACCATCCTGCGGGGCGGTTCCGAGGCCATCAATTCCAACCGTGCCATCGCCGCGTGCATTCAGCAGGGCCTGGCCGTGGCCGAGCTGCCGGCCGAAGTGGTGCAAGTGGTCGAGACCACCGACCGCGCCGCCGTTGGCGCGCTGATCACCATGCCTGAATTCGTCGACGTGATCGTGCCGCGCGGCGGCAAGAGCCTGATCGAGCGCGTGAGCCGTGATGCCAAGGTGCCCGTTATCAAGCACCTGGATGGCGTCTGCCACGTGTTCATCGACATCGCCGCCGACCTCGACAAGGCGATCCGCATTGCCGACAACGCCAAGACCCATCGCTACGCCCCGTGCAACACCATGGAAACCCTGTTGGTGCACGCCGGCATTGCCGATCGCGTGCTGCCGCCGCTGGCTGCCATCTACCGCGACAAGGGCGTTGAACTGCGTGGCTGCGAACGTACCCGGGCGATCCTCGGCAGCGACGTGATCGAAGCCACCGAGCAAGACTGGTACACCGAATACACGGCGCCGATCCTGTCGATTCGCATCGTCGACGACCTGGACCAGGCCATCGAACACATCAACCAATACGGCTCCAAGCACACCGACGCCATTGTCACCGAGCATTTCAGCGACGCCCGACGTTTCCTCAACGAAGTGGATTCCGCTTCGGTGATGGTCAACGCTTCGACGCGCTTCGCCGACGGCTTCGAGTATGGCCTGGGGGCGGAGATCGGTATCTCCACCGACAAGCTCCACGCACGCGGCCCGGTTGGCCTGGAAGGGCTGACCAGCGAGAAGTACGTGGTGTTCGGTGACGGTCATGTGCGCACTTGATGGGTAAACGCATCGGGCTGCTCGGCGGCACCTTCGACCCCGTGCACATCGGCCATTTGCGCAGCGCGCTGGAAGTCGCGGACGCCCTCGGGCTGGATGAGCTGCGCCTGGCACCGAACGCCCGGCCGCCCCATCGCG
Organism: Pseudomonas sp. PAMC 26793; assembly: GCF_000313235.1. Lineage (NCBI taxonomy): Bacteria > Pseudomonadati > Pseudomonadota > Gammaproteobacteria > Pseudomonadales > Pseudomonadaceae > Pseudomonas > Pseudomonas sp. PAMC 26793. The sequence goes on along the minus strand of NZ_AMXG01000021.1, from coordinate 45,869 downwards.
ACACGCCGCAGGTCTCTGCGCAGCAACGCCTGGAGATGGTTCGCCTCGCGGTGGCCGGCATTGCACCGCTGGTGGTGGACGACCGCGAACTCAAGCGCGACAAACCGTCCTACACTGTCGACACCCTGGAACTGATGCGGGCCGAGTTGGCCGCGGATGACCAGTTATTTCTACTTTTGGGCTGGGACGCGTTTTGCGGCCTGCCCACTTGGCACCGCTGGGAAGAGTTGCTCCAGCATTGCCACATCCTGGTGCTGCAACGCCCGGATGCCGACGCAGAATCGCCGGATGCCTTGCGCAACCTGCTGGCAGCGCGGTCGGTAAGTGACCCTTTGGCCCTGACCGGGCCGAGCGGGAATATTGCATTCGTCTGGCAAACCCCGCTTGCGGTGTCTGCCACCCAGATCCGTCAACTGCTGGCCAGCGGGAAGTCGGTACGTTTCCTGGTGCCTGACGCGGTCCTGGCCTACATCGATGCGCACGGGCTTTACCGTGCGTCGAACTGAAAAGGCGCGCTTGAACGCACGAACAGTCGTGCAGCGAGCGCCCGAACATACGAGCAAAACGAGTTTTATATGACGAACAAAGACGTAAGCAAAGTTAAGCGCAAAGGCACGTTCAAGAGCGCTCCTCTGCCAGTAGAAGCCCACACCGGCCCTGAGCTGGCCGGCGAAGAGCTGGTCAAGGTTGCCGTGGCTGCCCTGGAAGACGTGAAGGCTCAGGACATTCAAGTCCTGGACGTGCGCGACAAGCAGAGCATCACCGACTTCATGATCATCGCCACCGGTACCTCCAACCGCCAGATCGGCGCGATGCTGGACAAGGTTCGCGAAGCGGTCAAAGCCCAGGGCGTCAAGCCATTGGGTGAAGAAGGCAAGGGCGACAGCGACTGGGTACTGTTGGACATGGACGACGTGATCGTTCACATGATGACCAGCAACGCCCGTCAGTTCTACGACCTGGAGCGTCTGTGGAAAGGCGCCGAGCAGAGCCGTGCCGCGGATGGCAAGCACCACAGCCCTGAAGTCGGCCACGCGCACTTCGACAAGCTCAACAAAGACCAGGAATAAGGAACGGCTGTGCGCCTGCGTCTGATCGCTGTCGGTTCACGCATGCCCAAGTGGGTGGAAGAAGGCTGGCATGAATATGCCAAGCGCCTGCCATCCGAATTGGCGCTGGAACTGGTGGAAATACCGCTCAACACCCGGGGCAAGAATGCCGACGTGGCCCGCTTTATCCGTCAGGAAGGCGAAGCCATGCTGGCCAAGGTCGGGCCCAACGAGCGGATCGTGACCCTCGAAGTGCACGGCAAGCCCTGGAGCACCGAGCAGTTGGCGGTGGAACTGGATCGCTGGCGCCTGGATTCGCGCACGGTCAACTTCATGGTCGGCGGCCCCGAGGGGCTGGCGCCGGAAGTGTGTGCGAGGGCGGATCAGCGCTGGTCGCTGTCGCCCCTGACACTGCCGCACCCGCTGGTAAGAATTCTGATCGGTGAACAGCTGTATCGCGCCTGGACAGTTCTGTCCGGGCACCCTTACCACAAATAATCTGCGCCCTGCCTGATGACCCAGCCGATCCGCATCAAGGACCACGAGAAAGACGCACGTCTTGTACGCGCGCGGGTGGTGTTTGGCGCGATTTTGGTGGTGACGTTACTGGGGGTGCTGATTGCGCGCCTGTATTTCCTGCAGGTGATCCAGTACGACTATCACTCCACATTGTCGGAAAACAACCGGGTGCACGTGCAGCCGATTCCGCCGACCCGTGGGCTGATTTTCGACCGCAATGGCGTGGTGGTCGCGGATAACCGGCCCAGCTTCAGCCTGAGCATGACCCGCGAACGTTCCGGCGATTGGCAGCAGATCCTCGATGTGATCGTCGAGGTGCTGCAACTGACGCCGGAAGACCGGGTGATCTTCGAGAAACGCATGAAGCAGGGGCGCCGGCCGTTTGAGCCGGTGCCGATCCTGTTCGAGCTGACCGAAGAGCAGATCGCCCGGATCGCGGTGAACCAGTTCCGACTGCCAGGTGTGGAAGTGGTGGCGCAGTTGGTGCGGCATTACCCGCAAGGGGCGCACTTCGCGCATTCGGTCGGCTACATGGGCCGAATCAACGAGAAAGAGCTCAAGACCCTCGACCCGGTCAACTACAGCGGCACCCACCATATCGGCAAGACCGGCATCGAGCGTTTCTACGAGCCGGAACTGCACGGCCAGGTGGGTTACGAGGAAGTCGAGACCAACGCCCGAGGCCGCGTGCTGCGGGTGCTCAAGCGCACCGACCCGGTGCCCGGCAAGGACATCGTGCTGAGCCTGGACATCAAGTTGCAGGAAGCGGCGGAGATGGCCCTGGGCGGGCGTCGGGGTGCCGTGGTGGCGCTGGACCCGAGCACGGGCGAAGTGTTGGCGATGGTCAGTCAGCCCAGTTTTGACCCGAACCTGTTTGTCACCGGGATCAGCTTCAAGGCCTACGCCGAGCTGCGGGATTCCATTGACCGGCCGCTGTTCAACCGCGTGCTGCGCGGCCTGTATCCACCAGGCTCGACCATCAAGCCGGCGGTGGCCATTGCCGGCCTGGACTCGGGTGTGGTCACGGCGTCGAGTCGCGTGTTCGACCCCGGCTACTACATGCTGCCCAACTACGATCACAAATACCGTAACTGGAACCGTACCGGCGACGGCTATGTGGACCTGGACACGGCGATCATGCGGTCCAACGACACCTACTTCTACGACCTGGCCCACAAGCTGGGGATTGATCGGCTGTCGGAGTACATGGGTAAATTCGGCCTCGGTCAGAAAGTCTCCCTGGACATGTTCGAAGAATCCCCGGGCCTGATGCCGTCCCGCGAGTGGAAGCGAGCAACCCGTCGTCAGGCGTGGTTCCCGGGTGAAACCCTGATTCTGGGGATCGGCCAGGGCTATATGCAGGCCACGCCGCTGCAACTGGCCCAGGCCACTGCGTTGGTGGCCAACAAGGGTGTATGGAACCGTCCGCACCTGGCCAAGACCATCGAGGGTGAACGCCCGGTGGATGAAAACCCGATTCCCGATATTGTGCTGCGCGACCCGTCCGACTGGATCAAGGTCAACCACGGCATGCAGCAAGTGATGCACGGCGCCCGGGGTACCGCGCGTAAAGCGGCGGTCGGCGCGCAATACCGGATTGCCGGTAAGAGCGGTACGGCCCAAGTGGTCGCGATCAAGCAGGGCGAGAAGTACGACCGCTCCAAGGTTCAGGAGCGCCACCGTGACCACGCCTTGTTCGTCGGTTTTGCCCCGGCCGACAACCCGAAGATCGTCGTGGCGGTGATGGTCGAGAACGGTGAGTCCGGTTCCGGCGTGGCAGCGCCCGTGGTGCGTCAAGTCATGGATGCCTGGCTGTTGACCGAAGACGGCAAGCTCAAGCCCGAATATGGCGGCACCCCATCCAGCGTGGAGGCTACGGCCCGTGAAGAGTAATTTTGACCGCATCCTCTCCAGCGAGGATGTGATGCGCCGTCGCGCCACCTTGCTGCAGCGCATGCACATTGATGGCCCGTTGCTGATCCTGCTGCTGACCCTGGCGGCCGGCAGCCTGTTTGTTTTGTATTCGGCCAGTGGCAAAAACTGGGACCTGCTGATCAAACAGGCGTCTTCGTTTGGCCTGGGCCTGTTGTCGATGGTGGTGATCGCTCAGTTGGAGCCGCGCTTCATGGCGCGCTGGGTGCCGCTGGGTTACGTCGCCGGGGTGTTGCTGCTGGTGGTGGTGGATGTCATGGGGCACAACGCCATGGGTGCCACCCGCTGGATCAACATCCCGGGGGTGATTCGCTTCCAGCCGTCGGAATTCATGAAGATCCTGATGCCGGCGACCATCGCCTGGTACCTGTCAAAACGCACATTGCCGCCGCAGCTCAAGCACGTGGGCATCAGCCTGATATTGATCGGGGTGCCGTTTATCCTGATCGTGCGCCAGCCCGACCTTGGCACCTCGCTGCTGATCCTCGCGGGCGGCGCGTTCGTGCTGTTCATGGGGGGCCTGCGCTGGCGCTGGATCCTCAGCGTGTTGGCCGCCGCCGTGCCGGTGGCCGTGGCCATGTGGTTCTTCTTCATGCACGACTATCAGAAGCAGCGAATCCTCACGTTCCTCGATCCGGAGAGCGATCCGCTGGGCACCGGCTGGAACATCATCCAGTCCAAGGCCGCCATCGGTTCCGGCGGCGTATTCGGCAAGGGCTGGCTGCTGGGCACCCAGTCGCACCTGGACTTTTTGCCGGAAAGCCACACCGACTTTATTATCGCGGTGATGGGCGAGGAGTTCGGCCTGGTGGGCATCTGCGCACTGTTGCTGATTTACTTGCTGCTGATCGGTCGCGGCCTGGTGATTACTGCCCAGGCGCAAACGCTGTTCGGCAAATTGCTCGCCGGCAGCCTCACCATGACGTTTTTTGTTTACGTTTTCGTCAACATCGGTATGGTCAGTGGCCTGTTGCCGGTGGTTGGGGTGCCGTTGCCGTTCATTAGCTACGGCGGAACTTCGCTGGTGACATTGATGTCAGCGTTTGGGGTTTTGATGTCGATCCATACCCATCGTAAGTGGATCGCACAGGTTTGAATAAGGTGAAGATGTCAATGCAAGTAATGCGCGGCTGGGCTGCTCGGCACGTGTCCTGGATGGGCCTGTTGGGCCTGCTGGGGGCCGCTGTGCAGGAAGCGCAGGCTGGCGACTACGACGGCTCGCCCCAGGTCGCCGAATTTGTCGGTGAGATGACCCGTGACTATGGTTTCGCCGGTGAACAGCTGATGGGCGTGTTCCGCGAGGCCCAGCGCAAGCAGGCAATCCTCGACGCCATCTCCCGGCCCGCCGAACGCGTGAAGCAGTGGAAGGAATATCGCCCGATGTTCCTGACCGACGCCCGCGTGGCGCGTGGTGTGGACTTCTGGCGCCAGCACGAAGCCGTACTGGCCCGCGCCGAGCAGGAATACGGGGTGCCGGCCCAAGTGATCGTGGCCATCATCGGCATCGAAACCTTCTACGGCCGCAACACCGGCAGCTACCGGGTGATCGACGCCTTGTCGACCCTGGGCTTTGATTACCCGCCGCGCGCCGATTTTTTCCGCAAAGAGCTGCGCGAGTTCCTGTTGTTGGCCCGTGAAGAGCAGGTCGACCCGTTGACCCTCAAGGGCTCCTACGCCGGCGCCATGGGCTTGCCGCAGTTCATGCCGAGCAGCTTTCGCGCCTACGCCGTGGATTTCGACGGCGACGGCCATATCAATATCTGGAGCAACCCCGATGACGCCATCGGCAGCGTCGCCAGCTACTTCAAGCGTCACGGTTGGGTAGCCGGCGAGCCGGTGGTGATTCGCGCCGATGTGACCGGTGACCGCGCCGACGAAGGCCTGACCCAGGGTATCGAGCCCGTCAAGACAGTGGGGGAGTTGCGGGCGCTGGGCTGGTCGAGTCAGAATGCGCCACGCGATGATATGCCGGTGACGGCGTTCCGCCTCGAAGGCGAAAATGGCCCGGAATATTGGATGGGCCTGAAGAATTTCTACGCAATCACGCGTTATAACCGCAGTGTGATGTACGCCATGGCCGTGCATCAGCTGTCAGACATGCTGGTCCAAGCACGGGGCGTCAAGTAATGCCGGTATCACCGATGTACAAACCCCTGAAGCTGGTGGCTTACGCCGCATTGTCGTTATTGGTGGTCAGTTGCTCCACCAGTCGTGCACCGGTGCAAAAGTCCGGTGGCACGGCCATCCGCTCCCAACCGGGGCTGGATATCAACCGGGCCCACAAAGACGGCGCGCCGTGGTGGGATGTGGATGTGTCGAAGATCCCGGATGCCACGCCGACCCTGCACACTGGTCCTTACAAGGCCAACCCTTATACCGTGCTGGGCAAAAACTACTTCCCGCTGCAAGACTCCAAGACCTACGTGCAATCGGGTACGGCGTCCTGGTACGGGACCAAATTCCATGGCCAGAACACCGCCAACGGCGAAGTGTATGACCTGTACGGCATGAGCGCGGCGCACAAGACTCTGCCGCTGCCCAGCTATGTACGCGTGACCAACCTGGACAACAACCGTTCGGTGATCCTGCGGGTCAATGACCGTGGGCCGTTCTATTCGGACCGGATCATCGACTTGTCCTACGCCGCCGCGAAGAAGCTTGGGTATGCCGAGATCGGCACGGCGCGCGTGAAGGTTGAAGGCATCGACCCGGCGCAGTACTGGGCCCAGCGTGGCAAGCCGGCGCCGTTGATGCTTAACGAGCCGCAAACCCCGCAACCGCAAGTGACCGCTTCGGCCGGCAAGATCGAACAGTGGACGCCACCACCGGCGCAGCATGCCCCGGACACGGTCGTCATTCCCCGTGCAGCGCCGGGAGCCTCTGCTGTGGGCGGCCAGTACCTGCAAGTGGGCGCTTTCGCCAACCCTGACGCGGCAGAGCTGTTAAGGTCCAAGCTCAGCGGAATGGTCAGTGCGCCGGTGTTTATCAGCTCTATTGTGCGTAACCAGCAAACCTTGCACCGTGTGCGCATGGGGCCGATCGGCTCGCCGAGCGAAGTTGCACAAGTGCAGAACAGTGTGCGCATGGCCAACCTGGGGCAACCCAGCGTGGTCTCCGCCGAATAAGCAGTACAAAGGATTGATGGCTCAGGCTCGCATGCGGGTTTGAGCCTTGGTTGTTGGCTCGTTGAACAATAAAAACCCAGGGGCAAGGGGTGGGCGTACAACCGAACACGCGACAGTCTGGCGACGGGCTGTCTGAATAGTTTTGCCCGCGAGGGCAAGTTTCCATAAGCAATTTCGAGAGACGGATGAACATCACCACCTTAGCCAAACGCACGTGCCTGCTTCTTTCGCTGATCATCACCCCGGCCGCCTGGGCGGTTGAAATGGTGCCAGCTTCCCCGCAACTGGCTGCCAAGGCCTGGGTCCTGATGGACGCCGCCAGCGGCAACGTGCTGGTGGAGAACAACGGTGACCAGCGCCTGCCCCCAGCCAGCCTGACCAAGCTGATGACTGCCTACATCGCGACCCTGGAAATCCGTCGCGGCCAGATCGGTGAAAACGATCCGGTGACCGTCAGCGAAAACGCCTGGCGCACCGGCGGTTCGCGGATGTTCATCAAGGTCGGTTCGCAGGTGACTGTCAGCGACCTGCTGCACGGCATCATCATCCAGTCCGGTAACGATGCCAGCGTGGCCTTGGCCGAGCACATCGCCGGCAGTGAAGACGCGTTCGCCGACATGATGAACAAAACCGTGGCCGACCTGGGCATGACCAACAGCCACTTCATGAACCCGACCGGCCTGCCGAACCCAGAGCACTACTCGTCGGCTCACGACATGGCGATCCTGGCGCGCGCGATCATTCGTGTCGACCCGGTGCACTACGCGATCTACTCCCAGAAAGAGTTCTTCTGGAACAACATCAAGCAACCTAACCGCAACCTGTTGCTGTGGCGTGACAAGACCGTCGATGGTCTGAAAACCGGTCACACCGACGAAGCGGGCTACTGCATGGTGTCGTCCGCTGTGCGTGATGGCCAGCGCCTGATTGCCGTCGTATTCGGTACCAACAGCGAGCAGGCCCGTGCGGCCGAGACGCAGAAGCTGCTGACCTATGGCTTCCGTTTCTTCGAAACCCAGACCTTCTACCAGAAAGGCACCGAGCTGGCTCAAGCCCCTGTGTGGAAAGGCGCGACCCATCAAGTCAAGGCCGGCCTGGCTGAAGACCTGACCTTGACCATGCCTAAAGGCCAGCTCAAGAAGCTGGTAGCTAGCATGACCATGAATCCGCAACTGGTCGCACCGATCGCCAAGGGCGATGTTATCGGTAAGGTCGAAGTGAAGCTGGACGACAAGGTGGTGCACAGCGCCGACCTGATCGCTCTGGACGCCGTCGACGAAGGTGGTATCTTCCGACGCGTGTGGGATAGCATCCGTCTATTCTTCTACAGCTTGTTCAACTGATAGTGTGCACCTGCATGACCCCGCGCTGATCCGGCGCGGGGTTATGCCCGTCGCCACGGCTTACGCTTACGAGGCCGTTACGCCATGACCGATACCGAAGTAAAGGCGCCAAAGATCGAATTCCCAAACGTGGACTATCCCGTCAAGGTGATCAGCGATACGGGTGTGGGCAACAAAGACAAGATCATCGAGATCGTCAAGAAACACGCAACGATCAACCATGACCGTGTGGATGAGCGTCAAAGCACCAACGGCAAGTACACCACCATTCAGTTGCACATCGTTGCGACTGACCAGGACCAGCTCTACAACATCAACAGCGAACTGCGGGCCACCGGCTTCGTGCACATGGTGTTGTGATGTCACAGACCCTGGGCTTTCGCGAGCTCGGCCAGATGGCATATGAACCGGTGTGGCACGCCATGCAGCGGTTCACCAACGAGCGCGGCACCGAAGCCCCGGATGAAATCTGGCTGGTGGAACACCCGCCGGTTTTCACCCAGGGCCAGGCAGGCAAGGCCGAGCATTTGTTGCTGCCGGGAGAAATCCCGGTGGTGCAGGTCGACCGCGGCGGGCAGGTGACTTACCATGGCCCTGGCCAATTGGTGGCTTATCTGTTGCTGGACGTGCGCAGGCTGGGTTTTGGCGTACGTGAGCTGGTCAGTCGCATGGAGTCATGCCTGATCGAGCTGCTGGCCAGCTACGGTGTGACCGCAGCGGCCAAGCCGGATGCTCCGGGGGTTTACGTAGAGGGCGCGAAAATCGCCTCCCTGGGCCTGCGGATTCGCCACGGCTGTTCCTTTCACGGCCTGGCCTTGAACGTGGACATGGACCTGGCGCCGTTTCGACGGATCAATCCCTGCGGTTACGCCGGTTTGGCGATGACCCAGTTGAGCGATCACGCAACACCACTAGAATTTGCCGAGGTAAGTGCCCGGCTGCGCGCGCAGCTCGTCAAACACCTCGACTATGCTGAGCAGACGACCCTAACGGGCGGAATCGACTGATTATGACTACTGATGCAGTGCAAACCATGATCCCGACGCTGGATGTTACCGAGCGTCCGGCCCCGCGTGCCAAGGTAGAAGCCGGCGTCAAGCTGCGCGGCGCCGAGAAGGTTGCACGCATCCCGGTGAAGATCATTCCGACCACCGAACTGCCGAAAAAGCCTGACTGGATTCGCGTGCGCATCCCGGTTTCGCCGGAAGTCGACCGCATCAAGGCCCTGCTGCGCAAACACAAGCTGCACAGCGTCTGCGAAGAGGCGTCTTGCCCGAACCTGGGCGAGTGCTTCTCCGGCGGCACCGCCACCTTCATGATCATGGGTGACATCTGCACCCGTCGTTGCCCGTTCTGCGACGTTGGCCACGGCCGGCCGAAGCCGCTGGACGTCAACGAGCCGGAAAGCCTGGCCATCGCCATCGCCGACCTGAAACTCAAGTACGTCGTGATCACCTCGGTAGACCGTGACGACCTGCGCGACGGCGGTGCCCAGCACTTTGCCGACTGCATCCGCGAGATCCGCAAGCTGTCGCCGAACGTGATGCTCGAGACCCTGGTGCCGGACTACCGCGGCCGTATGGACGTGGCGCTGGAAATCACTGCCGCCGAGCCGCCGGATGTGTTCAACCACAACCTGGAAACCGTGCCGCGCCTGTACAAGGCCGCGCGTCCGGGTTCGGACTACCAGTGGTCGCTGACCCTGCTGCAGAAATTCAAGCAGATGATGCCGCACATTCCGACCAAATCCGGCCTGATGCTGGGCTTGGGCGAAACCGACGAAGAAGTCATCGAAGTCATGAAGCGCATGCGCGAACACGACATCGACATGCTGACCCTCGGCCAGTACCTGCAGCCGTCCCGCAGCCACTTGCCAGTACAGCGCTTCGTGCACCCGGACGTGTTCGCCTGGTTTGCCGAAGAAGGCTACAAGATGGGCTTCAAGAACGTCGCTTCCGGCCCGCTGGTACGTTCCTCGTACCACGCCGACGAGCAGGCGAAACTGGTCAAGGCCAGCCTGGTTTCCTGATACGCGGAACGCCGGACACTGCAGGACCCTTGTGGGAGCGGGCTTGGATGGGAGCGGGCTTGCTCGCGAATGCGTTGGATCAGTTACCTATCCGGTGACTGACCGCTTTCGCGAGCAAGCCCGCTCCCACCCAAGCCCGCTCCCACATTTGCTACTGACTCTTCCTCTTCTGTTTGCAACCATTGCTGTTTAGAGTGCCTTGGGCAATCCACACGAGGAGAACCATGGATGACGACTCAATTGACCACTTGTGCGGTACCTGCGCTGCGCGCCGAAGGCGTGATCGGGCTGATTGCCCCTGCCGGGCCTGCCGAGCTGGATATCGACAAGGCCACGCAATGGATGCGCGCCCGGGGCTACACACTGCGGATCTTTCCGGGCGTGAGCCAGCGTGATGGCTATCTCGCCGGCAGTGATGAGGTACGCCTTAATGACCTGCACGCGGCGTTCGCCGACTCGACCATCGACGCGATTTTCTGCCTGCGCGGCGGCTACGGCACCCCACGTCTGCTGGACCGCCTGGACTTTGACCTGCTGCGGGCCAACCCCAAGCCATTTGTAGGCTACAGCGATATCACCGCCTTACACCTGGCGATCAACCGCTATGCCGGTTTCGTCACCTTCCACGGGCCGATGTACAACGCTGACCTGTTAGGCGAAAAGCAACAGCCTACCGAGTCGTCGCTGTTCAGCATGCTGCGGGGGCAAGTGAAAGCCGGTAGCCAGCTGACTCACCCGGTGGCCTACCCGCTGACCACCGTCGAGCCAGGCATCGCCTGTGGGCGTCTGCTGGGCGGCAATCTATCGATGATCGCAGCGGTGATGGGCACGGCGTACGAGATTGACGCCGAGGGCATCATTCTGTTTATCGAAGATGTTAACGAGCCGTTGTACCGCATTGATCGGTTGCTCACCCATTTGCGCCTGGCCGGCAAGCTGGCTCAGGTGGTGGGTGTGGTGGTGGGGGATGTGGCGGGCGTTGATAGTGCTGCGCTTGAGCGACTGCTGAAACAGACCTTCGAGCCGTTGCGCATTCCGGTACTGTCCGGCTGGCGCAGTGGGCATTGCAACCCGAACCTGACCTTGCCGATGGGCGCGAGGGTGCGGCTGGACGCGGGGGAGAGGCGGTTGGTGTTGGAGCAGGATGTGGTGTTTAAGGCTTGACCCTTGTACTGCTGCTAAAGGCCTCTTCGCGAGCAAGCCCGCTCCCACATTTCGATCGCATTACTTCAGGAGGTACACGGTCAAAATGTGGGAGCGGGCTTGCTCGCGAATGCGGTAGCAGCCATACGCCGATCTATCGGCTTTGCAGCGACTCGAGCAACTTCACCGTCGGATACCCATCCGCCGGCCAGCCCAGGGACTGCTGTGCCGCACGAATCGCCTTGCGTGTGTTGGCGCCGATGATCCCGTCCGGGTTGCCCGCATCGTAACCATGGGCGCTGAGCACCGTCTGCAAATCAATCCGCTGTGAGCGGGTCAATGGCAGCTCATCTTTCGGCCAGCTCCCACGAATCAAGCCACCACCGCCGAACCGTTCCGACAACAAACCGACCGCCAATGCATAGGACGACGAGTTGTTGTACTTGAGGATCGCGCGGAAGTTATCCAGCACCAGGAACGCCGGGCCACGATAGCCAGCGGGCAGCAGCAGGGCCGCGGAAAGCTGGTCCACGTTGACCGGGACACTGGCGCCAGGCGGCACCTGGATTCCCAGTTTCAACCATTCGCCTACGGTTTTACGCACGCTGCCATCGGCCAGGGCGTAATCGAAGTTCAACGGCAGTTGCTGCACCTCAAAACCCCACGGTTGGCCTTTTTGCCAGCCGGAGCTTTGCAGGTAGTGCGCGGTGGAAGCGAGGGCGTCGGCCGGGCTGTTCCAGATATCCCGGCGACCGTCACCGTCGAAGTCCACGGCGTGGGTGTTGTAGGTGGTCGGGATGAACTGGGTCTGGCCCATGGCCCCGGCCCAGGAACCTTTCATCTGGTCAGCAGAGATATCGCCGTGCTGGATGATTTGCAGTGCCGCCAGCAATTGGGCCTGGGCGAATGCCGGGCGACGGCCTTCATATGCCAGGGTCGCCAGGGAGCGAATCACTGAGTTGTTGCCCTGGAACTGGCCGAAGTTACTTTCCATGCCCCACACCGAGACCAGTGCCTGGCGGTCGACGCCATAACGGTCTTCAATGCGTTGCAGAGTGTCAGCGTATTTCACCAGCAGCGACTGGCCATTGCGCACGCGCAGCGGCGACAGGGCGCCATCGAGGTATTCCCACACCGGGCGCGAGAACTCCGGCTGGCTGCGGTCGGCACGGATCACCGCCATATCGGGGACGACATTGGCAAAGGCTGTGTCGAAAACCTGGGGCGTGATACCGGCCTTCAGGGCTTCCACGCGAAAGCCTGCCTGCCATTCGGCAAACGTCTGGGTCGGCTGGATATCAAGGTTGTCCACCGCCAGTGGCGCAACGACGGCAGGCGCAGCTACCGGTGCAGTCTGGAGCGGGGGCAGGGGTTGGGCATCGGCGGCGGTGGGTTTTTCCGCGCAGGCGACTAACAGAATGAGGCTGGAGGCAGCGATCAGTTGGCGAAGGTGCCAACGACGGGAAAGACTAGAGGGCATGCACAGGTCCAGGGAATACGAATCAGGTACAGACCTTATCATGCCAGAGGGGCGCTTGCCTTCAGGCAGCCAGAAAGTAAGAAGCCTCCCAGCTATTAGACTGGAAGGCTTCGCGGCGGTAGCTGCCTTTGCCTTTGCCGGCTCGTTCCTGGCGACTGCGGAACAACGGCTGGGCGATGATGGATTTGGCCTTGTTGGGGCCATGCTTGGATGGCTTTTTGCTCATGATGGGTACTCTTTGGCGGGTTGATGATGCGGTGCGAATCATCGGCCGAAGTTTGGATTCTGTCCAGCCCAGCGATACGTAGGACTATTCAGCAGGCAGCGACAAGCGCTGTCCTGACATCAAAAGTGACAAACGACTCAAGCTCATCCAGGGCGATCCAGCCGCCTGGCCCTTGATCTGCGCGTCAATGCGCTGGGCTTCCAGCAGCAATTGCGCCCAGCGTTGCGCCGAATGTCGTTGCAGGGCTTTGCTGATCAGCGGTTTGCGTTTGTCCCATACGGGTGGCCGCGCCTGGCTGAAGGCCTTGTCCAACGGGATGCCCTGGCTGTATTGCAGGGCAATATTGGCCAGCAGGCGTAATTCCCGGGCCAGGGCCCAGAGAATCACCGGTGGCTCGACGCCTTCGCCGCGCAGCCCTTCGAGCATGCGCAGGGCGTGGGCGGGTTCGCCGTTGAGGATTGCATCCACCAGGCCAAACACGTCAAAGCGCGCGCTGTCAGCCACGGCGCCTTGTACGGTTTCGACGGTGATCTGGCCGCCTTCAGCCATCAGCTTGAGCTTTTCGATTTCCTGGGCGGCGGCCAGCAGGTTGCCTTCCACCCGTGCCGCGATCAGCTCTACGGCGTCCTGGCTGGCACTCAGCCCGGATTGCGACAGGCGCTGACGGATCCACTGCGGCAGCTGACTGCTGTCCACCGGCCAGATCTGTATGAACTGGGTCTGGCCGCCTTCTACCAGCGCCTTGCCCCACTTGGTTTTCTGCGCGCTGCCATCCAGCTTGGGCAGGCTGATCAGCAGCAATGTGTCTTCGGCAGGGCGCGCGCAGTATTCCATCAATGCCGCCGCGCCTTTGTCGCCGGGCTTGCCCGAAGGCAGGCGCAGTTCCAGCAGGCGTTTTTCGGCAAACAGCGACATGCTCGCCCCGGCTTGCAGCAGCGTCCCCCAGTCGAAACTGGCGTCGGCGCTGAACACCTGGCGTTCATCGAAGCCCTGTTGACGGGCGGCCGTGCGGATCGCGTCCGCAGCCTCCTGGCAGAGCAAAGGGTCATCTCCGCTGACGATGTAGACGGGCGCGAGGCTGCCTTGCAGGTGCTTGGCGAGTTGGGCGGGGGCAAGTTTCATAGGCAGGGCGAACGGGGCGCCAGGGGCGCCCCGTCTGGCTTACTCAGCTGGGACTTCGACAGGCGATTGTTTCGGCTGGCTGTTTTCATACTCTTGCGCCGCTTTCAGCGCATCGGCATCTGCCTTGGCCTTGTTATCTGCCGTTTGCTGCAGTTGATCCAGTTTTTCCGGGGTGATCAGCTGCAGGCGCAGAAGCATGCGCTGTACCAGCTCACGACGCATTTCCTTGCGAACCTGGATGGTTTCGGAGTCCGAGCCCACCAGGTTGTTGCCGTCATGGCTCACGACTTTCTGTACCTGGATTTTGTCGCCCATCAACGGCAGGTGATCGTGGCCCTGGATTTCGAAGAAGAGCGTGGTGCTCAGCTCGATGTCCGAAGCGCGCCCGGCACTGGCATAGCTGAGGTTGCGCTGCTCTTCTTTCTCATCCAGCAGGTTCAGTTTGTAAGCCGCGCCTGAATAGACTTTGACACCACTGTTTTCCAGGACCTGGCGCAGCTGTTGTACGGTCTCGCCGTAGGAGTTTCGGGCGGTGACGTCCAGTTCCTTGATCGCCAGTTCGGTGTGGCCGGTGCCGCGCAGCTGGAAGCCGCAAGCGCTCAGCAGCACGGCAAGGCCCATAACCAGCAGATTGCGTTTGATCATTTTGATGCTCCCCTTGAAACCATGTGGGCCTTATCGAGGCCCTGGAGGTTTTGTTCGGCGCCAAGGTAATGCCCTGGCGCCCGATCCGATTAGCTAGCGACGATATTGACCAGTTTGCCGGGCACCACGATCACTTTGCGGATCGTCAGGCCTTCGGTGAAGCGCAGCACGTTCTCATTGGTACGGGCGGCGGCTTCGACTTCTTCACGGCTGGCGCTGGCAGGCATGTCGATCTGGCCACGCAGCTTGCCGTTGACCTGAATCACCAGTTGCAGCGTGTCCTGAACCAGGGCGCTGTCATCCTGTACCGGCCAGCCGGCATCGATGACTGCACCGCTGTGACCCAAACGGCTCCACAGGTCGTGGCTGATGTGTGGCGTGATCGGTGCCAGAAGCAGGGTGACCGTTTCCAGGCCTTCCTGTACCAGCGCGCGGTCCTGCTCGGTGGCCTGCGGTGCTTTTTCCAGCACGTTCATCAGCGTCATCACCTGGGCGATGGCGGTGTTGAATTTGTGGTGCTGGCCCACATCCTGGCTGGCGTGCTTGATAGCCAGGTGGGTGCTGCGGCGAATGGCTTTTTGCTCATCGCTCAAGGCTGCCACGTCCAGTTTGCCCGGCAAGCCCTGGCTCACATGGGCGTGCGCCAGGCGCCAGACGCGCTTGAGGAAACGGTGCGAACCCTCTACGCCGGAGTCGGACCATTCCGCGCTCATGTCGGGCGGCGAGGCGAACATCATGAACAGACGGCAGGTATCTGCGCCGAATTGGTCGATCATCGACTGTGGGTCGACGCCGTTGTTCTTCGACTTGGCCATCTTCTCGGTGCCGCCGATTTCCACCGGCAGGCCGTCGCAGATCAGCTTGGCACTGATCACCTTGGCCTTGCTGTCACGCACCAACTCGACGTCCGCCGGGTTGAACCAGGTGTAGGCGCCATTGGCTTCGCGACGGTAGTAAGTCTCGGCAATCACCATGCCTTGGGTCAGCAGGTTCTTGAACGGCTCGTCGGAGCTCACCAGGCCTTCGTCACGCATCAGCTTGTGGAAGAAGCGCGCGTACAGCAGGTGAAGGATGGCGTGTTCGATGCCGCCGATGTACTGGTCTACCGGCAACCAATGGTCGGCCGCGGATTTTTCCACCAGGCCGCCTTCATAGTGTGGCGAAGCGTAGCGGGCGTAGTACCACGAGGACTCCACGAAGGTGTCCATGGTGTCGGTTTCACGCTTGGCTGGGGCACCGCATTTCGGGCAGCTGCACTCGTAGAATTCGGGCATGCGCGCCAAGGGCGAACCGGCGCCGTCCGGCACTACATCTTCCGGCAACACGACGGGCAGTTGGTCTTCCGGCACCGGCACGTCACCGCAGGTTTCGCAGTGGATGATCGGGATCGGGCAGCCCCAGTAGCGCTGGCGGCTGATGCCCCAGTCACGCAGGCGGAACTGGGTGCGCGAGGCACCGAGGTTTTTCTTGATCAGCGCGACTTCGATAGCGTCGAAGGCGCCTTCGAAATCCAGGCCATCGAACTCGCCGGAGTTGATCAGGGTGCCATGCTCGCCATAGGCGTCTTGCCACGGGGCCGGGTTGGTGTCGCCCGAACTGGTGCGCACGACCGACTTGATCGGCAGGTTGTATTTGACGGCGAATTCGAAATCGCGCTCGTCGTGGGCTGGCACGGCCATTACCGCGCCATCGCCGTAGTGCATCAACACGTAGTTGGCGACCCACACCGGCAGCTTCTCGCCGGTCAACGGGTGCTCGACGAACAGCCCGCTCGGCAGGCCTTTTTTCTCCTGGGTGGCGACGTCGGCTTCGGCCACGCTGCCGCCTTTGCATTCGGCGATGAACGCCTGCAGCTCAGGGTTGTTCTGTGCAGCCTGGGTGGCCAACGGGTGCTCAGCGGCCACGGCGACGTAGGTCGCGCCCATCAGGGTGTCCGGACGGGTGGTGAAGACTTTCAGTACGCCTTCGGCGCCGATGGAGTCGACGTTGTAGGGGAACTGCACTTCCATGCCTTTGGACTTGCCGATCCAGTTGCGTTGCATGGTCTTGACCTGCTCGGGCCAGCCCGGCAAATCGTCGAGGCTCGACAAGAGTTCATCCGCATAGGCGGTGATCTTGAAGTAGTACATCGGGATTTCGCGCTTTTCGATCAGCGCGCCCGAACGCCAGCCGCGGCCGTCGATCACTTGTTCGTTGGCCAGCACGGTCTGGTCCACCGGGTCCCAGTTCACGGTGCCGCTCTTCTTGTAGATCACGCCTTTTTCGAACAGGCGAGTGAACAGCCATTGTTCCCAGCGGTAGTAGTCAGGCTTGCAGGTGGTCACCTCGCGGGACCAGTCCACCGCCAGGCCCAGGCTGCGCAGTTGGGTCTTCATGTAGGCGATGTTTTCGTAGGTCCACTTGGCGGGCGCTACGTTGTTCTTCATCGCGGCGTTTTCCGCCGGCATGCCGAAGGCGTCCCAACCCATGGGTTGCAGGACGTTCTTGCCCAGCATGCGCTGGTAGCGGGAAATGACGTCGCCGATGGTGTAGTTGCGCACATGCCCCATGTGTAGCTTGCCGCTGGGGTAAGGGAACATCGATAGGCAATAGAAAGTCTCCTTGCCTGGCTGTTCACTGACTTCAAAGGACTTTTGCTCATCCCAGAACGACTGGGCGGCATTTTCTATTTCACGGGGCTGATATTGTTCGTGCATGGCTACTTTTGAACTGAATAGGGGTGGCCTAATCCTCTTCGTTGCAACGTTCAGGTTGATCGACACCAAAAAGCGGCGCGTCCGTGCCCAAACCCTGCGGGAAGTGGAGTTACAGGAAGCGCCGTAGCATACATGACCCCACTCTATCGAGGGAAACCCTGATTGCGCGGCCGAGGCCGTTGGTCGCGGCGTCAGGCAGGCGGGGCCAGCAGGACTACGCTGTTTATTGGGGAGTGAGTCTTATCTTCAATGAGGTGAGGGATGGTTGATTTGCAGAGAACTTTAACGAAACCGCAGGTGTACGAAGGACTGATCGACCGTTTGGGTCGAGCACTGGATGCAGCAAAAACCGCAGGCCGATTGCGTGATGAACGGCCTCTGGAGTTGGAACTGCGTGGCTTGAGCCAGGCAGAGCTGGACGTGATCAAGGTGTATCTGGAGTTAAATGAGCATCGCGCGCCCCAGGTCATGGCCTCCCCGCCAGCCCAGGAGGTTTCGCGCTCGGCCAAGGTGGTATGGCTCAAGGATCTGTCGGCCGGTCGCGGCCCGGAAAACCTCCGGTCCGTGCGTTTCAAGTGAAGTACCGCGTTAGTGATCTGTAGCCTTCTCAACGTTTGTTCTTGTAAAGATTGTCGCTAAACCTCGTTACACCTTAGGCTTCGGGCATCTTTGGAGATGCCCGATGCCTATTCGTTATTTCATTAAACAATTGCTGTTGCCGCCCGGCATTCTGTTGCTGTTGCTGGCGCTTGCCTGGTGGTTTCGTCGCAGCCGGCCGCGACTGGCGGCGGTGTGCTTTGCCCTGGGGTTCGGCGGGATGTGGTTGATGAGCCTGCCGGTGGCGGTGCAGTGGGGGGCCAAGGCCCTGGAGACCGAGCCGCCTTTGGCCCGAGACGAATGGGCAACCCTGGCGCAGCGGGCTGATGCCATTGTGGTGTTGGGCTCCGGGCGTGAACGCGGGGATCCGGCGTGGGGTTCCGATCAGCCGACGGGTATCGGTCTTGAGCGCCAGCGCTATGCGGCCCGCTTGGCCAAGGCTTCGGGTTTGCCGGTGCTGACCAGCGGTGGCTTGCACTACGGCACGCCACCGAGCGAGGCGGAGTTGATGGCGGTGTCGATGCAGGATGACTTTGGCGTGAGCGTACGCTGGAAGGAAGAACGCAGCCGTACCACGTGGGAAAACGCTCAGATGAGTGCTGAGATTCTGCTGCCCCAGGGGATCAAGCGTGTGGTCGTCGTAACCCAGGCCTGGCACATGCCGCGTTCGCGCTGGAGCTTCGAAAAGGCCGGGTTTACGGTGGTTCCGGCGCCGGTGGGATTCCTGGGCCTGGACAATGCCCGGCCACTGGGTGGCTGGATGCCGGAATTCAAGTCGGTCTGGCAGAGCGGGCAGTTGCTGAATGAGGCGGTGGGGCAGGTGGGCTACCGGATGTTTTACAGGTAATACCGCCGGGCAACTGTGGGAGCGGGCTTGCTCGCGAATGCAGCGTGTCAGTCACTGATGCTTTAACTGACAGATCGCATTCGCGAGCAAGCCCGCTCCCACATTGTCCGAGTATGCCTGTTAAACCGTTTTCGACATCCGGCCCGCCAACAGCGCCCAGCCAAACAGGCCAAGGCACAGGATGATCAACGGCCACGAGCGCCATTCCAGATATGGCGTGAGGTTATGCATCGGCACCACTTCACCGTAGAGAATCCCGCGTTCAAACTGCGGGATCTGCACGGTGATCTGCCCGTACGGGTTGATCAGGCCAGTGACGCCGTTGTTGGTGGCGCGGATCATCCAGCGACCGGCTTCCAGGGCGCGCATCTGGGCCATCTGCAAATGTTGCAGCGGGCCGATGGAGCGGCCGAACCAGGTGTCGTTGCTGATGGTCAGCAACAAATCGCTGCGGGCCGACAGGCCGGCAGCGAACTCCGGGTACACCACTTCGTAGCAAATGAAGGGCGCAATCTGATAGCCCTTGGCTTGCAGCAGTGCCTGGTCGGACGGCCCACGGGCGAAGTCCGACATCGGCAGGTCAAAGAACGCGATCAAGCCGCGCAGCATGTCCTGCAGCGGCACGTACTCGCCAAACGGCACCAGTTTCTGCTTCAGGTAGGTACCGTCGCCTTCACCCACCACGGTGATGCCGTTGAAGAAGCGCTTGTGGTGGTGCACTTCCTGGCGAATCGGCACGCCGGTGATCAGCGCGGTGTGCCGGTCGGCAGCGAACTTGCCCATCATGCCCAGGTAGCCTTCAACAGACTCCTTGAGCACCGGCACGGCGGTTTCTGGCCATACCAGCAGGTCAACAGGCTTGGAACTGAAGCTCATGTCGCGGTACAGGGCGAGCTGTGCATTGAGCTGCTCGGGGTCCCACTTCATGCTTTGCTCGACGTTGCCCTGGACGGCCGCCACCGTCAGCGGCGCGCCGGCGGGGGTGGTCCAGGCGTGATGCTTGAGTGCCAGGCCGATGGCCCACGGCGCCACCAACAGCAGCAAGCCGGCACCGATGAACAGGTTGCGCTTACCCGCCAGCAGGCGCGGCAGGTTGCAGATCAGGGCGGCGGTCAGCGCCAAGGCAAAGGAAATCAGCCACATGCCACCCAGCGGCGCAAGGCCGGTGAGGGGACCGTCGAGCTGGCTGTAACCGGAGTAGAGCCAAGGAAAACCGGTGAGGAACCAGCCGCGAAACGCTTCCTGGCCAACCCACAGCGCCGCGAAGGCCAGGGCATCCGCCAGTGGTGCTTCGTTGCGACGCAGCCAGCGCGCCCACAGCCAGGCGGGCAGGGCAAAGAACCAGGCAATTGCTGCGGTAAACGCCAACATCAGCATGCCAGCCAGCAGTACCGAAGCGCCGCCGAAGTGGTGAATGCTGTAGTAGATCCAGCTGGTACCGGCGCCAAACAGGCCGAAACCGAAACACCAGCCACGCCACAAGGCCTGGCGTGGTGTCAGTTCACGCAATCCCGCATAAAAGAACCCGGCCGCCACCAGCGCAAACGGCCAGAGATCGAACGGCGCCAGCGCCAGGGTGGTGATGGCGCCGGCCACCACGGCCAGCAGGTTACCGGGCCAGCCGGGTGCAATCATACGGCGCATGTCAGTCCTTAGCGGGCAATAGGTGTCAGGCGAATCAGATGGATCCTGCGGCTATCAGCATTCAGGATGCGGAAGCGGTAAGCACCGATCTCGGTGGTCTCGTTACGTTTTGGCAGATGCCCGAACGCACTCATCACCAGGCCGCCAACGGTATCGAACTCATCGTCGGAGAATTCGCTGTCGAAGAACTCGTTGAAGTTCTCGATCGGCGTCAGGGCCTTGACCAGGAAATCACCGCTGGGCAGCGGCTTGATGTAGCTGTCTTCTTCCACATCGTGTTCGTCTTCGATGTCGCCGACGATCTGTTCCAGCACGTCTTCGATGGTCACGAGGCCGGCCACACCGCCGTATTCGTCGATCACGATGGCCATGTGATTGTGGTTCGCACGAAATTCGCGCAGCAGCACATTCAGGCGCTTGGATTCGGGGACGAAAGTGGCAGGACGCAGCAGGTCCTTGATGTTGAAGCTGTCGCCGTTCTCCTTGAGGATCAGCGGCAGCAGGTCCTTGGCCAACAGGACACCCATGACGTCGTCATGGCTTTCGCCGATCACCGGGTAGCGCGAGTGCGCCGAATCGATAACGGCCGGGAGGAATTCCCGTGGGGTCTGGGTCGCCTTGATGCTGACCATCTGCGAGCGCGGAACCATGATGTCCCGCACTTGCAAGTCAGCGACCTGGATGGCGCCTTCGACGATGGCCAGCGCTTCGCTGTCCAGCAACTTGTTCTGATGTGCCTCGCGCAGCAGCTCCAGCAGCTCCTGGCGGTTTTTCGGCTCGTGGGCAAAGGCCTGGGTGAGTTTCCCCAGCCATGACTTTTGCCCGTTGCTCGATCGGTCTTCGCTCATAGCGATTACTCTAAATCCTTTGTTGTGTCAGTTAGGTGTAGTTTCTATTTCGTCATCTGCATATGGGTCACGATGGCCCAATTCTGCAAGCAACGTTCGTTCCAGTGCTTCCATTTCTTCGGCTTCGTCATCGTCTATATGGTCGTAACCCAAGAGATGCAAGCAGCCGTGGATGACTAGATGGGCCCAATGGGCCTCAAGTTCCTTGCCCTGTTCCTTCGCCTCACGCTCTACCACTTCGACGCAGATCACCAGGTCGCCCAGCAATGGGATATCCAGCAACTCGTCGGGGACGTCAGCGGGAAAGGACAGCACGTTGGTCGCGTAGTCTTTTTGTCGCCAGGTGTGATTCAGTTCACGGCCTTCGGGCTCGTCCACCAGGCGAATGGTCAGTTCCGAGTCGGCGGTGCGCTGGCGCAGGGCCAGGGCGCACCATTGGCGGAACTGTTCTTCGCTGGGGGCGGGCGCTTCGGTGGCCAGCTGCAGGTCAAGCTCAAGCATCGCGGCGAGTGTCCTTGGCCGGTTGGTCATCGCGGTGTTCGAAGCGCTCGTAGGCTTCGACAATGCGCTGCACCAGCGGGTGACGGACCACGTCTTTGGGCATGAAGTGGGTGAAGCTGATCCCCGGCACATCCTTGAGCACGTCGATCACCTGGGCCAGGCCCGACTTGGTGCCTTTGGGCAGGTCGACCTGGGTGACGTCGCCGGTGATCACGGCCGTTGAGCCGAAGCCGATCCGGGTCAGGAACATCTTCATCTGCTCGACGGTGGTGTTCTGGCTTTCGTCGAGGATGATGAAGCTGTTGTTCAGCGTCCGACCGCGCATGTAGGCCAGCGGGGCGATCTCGATCACCTGGCGCTCGATCAGCTTGGCCACGTATTCGAAGCCGAGCATCTCGTAGAGCGCGTCGTAGAGCGGGCGCAGGTACGGGTCGATCTTCTGGGCCAGGTCGCCGGGCAAAAAGCCCAGTTTCTCGCCGGCTTCCACCGCCGGGCGCACCAGCAGGATGCGTCGCACCTGCTCACGCTCGAGGGCGTCGACCGCACAGGCCACGGCCAGGTAGGTCTTGCCGGTACCGGCCGGGCCGATGCCGAAGTTGATGTCGTTACCCAGGATCTCTTTGACGTAGCGCTGCTGATTCAAGCCGCGAGGGCGAATCATGCCTTTCTTGGTGCGCAACGCGACGCTGGCTTCGGCTACCGGGTTATTGGCCAGGTCTTCCACGGCGGATTCCTGCAGGTACAGGTGCACAGTTTCCGGCGACAGCTCGCTACCTTTGGTTTCCCGGTAGAGGCGGCGCAGAAGGTTTTCTGCCGAGGTGGTGTGTTGGGGTTCACCAATAAGCTCGAATTGATTGCCGCGGTTGCGGATCTCGATGCTCAGGCGTTGTTCGATCAGGCGCAGGTGCTCGTCGAACTGTCCGCACAGATTGGCGAAACGGCGAGCCTCAAAGGGCTCGAGGAGGAAACGATGTGGTTCTATGGGTGCGTTCAAGGTCGTTTTTAGCCGCCCTGGGGCAATTAAGATGAAATCAAGGATAACGCCAGCAGGCGGTGTGCGAAAGCACTTATATATCCCGAAGCTGGCACCGTTCTAATGTGGGGGCGGGCTTGCTCGCGAATGCGGTGATTCAGTCAGCCTATTCGTTGCCTGACACACTGCCTTCGCGAGCAAGCCCGCTCCCACATGGGTTCCCGGTGGCCGAATTATTGTTACACCAGCGAGCCGCGCAGCGAGTGCGGTTGTGCCGCATCGATGTGCACGTCGGCGAACTGCCCGATCAGCGTCGGATTATCGCAACGGAAGTTGACGATCCGGTTGTTCTCGGTCCGGCCCTGCAATTCGCCAGGGTCTTTTTTCGAGTAGTCGGTCACCAGGATACGCTGGGTCGAGCCCACCATCTGTCGGCTGATCTCGAAGCCTTGCTGGTTGAGGCGATGCTGCAGCGCGTTCAAACGCTCTTTCTTCACCGCTTCCGGAGTCTCGTCCACCAAATCCGCCGCCGGAGTGCCCGGGCGCTGGCTGTAGACGAAGGAGTAGGAGAAGTCGAAACCAACGTCCTCGATCAGCTTCATGGTCTGCTGGAAATCTTTCTCGGTTTCACCCGGGAAGCCGACGATAAAGTCCGAGCTGATGCAGATTCCCGGCACCGCCGCACGCAATTTGCGCAGTTTGGATTTGTATTCCAGGGCGGTGTGGTTGCGCTTCATCGCCGAGAGGATGCGGTCCGAGCCCGATTGCACTGGCAAGTGCAGGTGTTTGACCAGTTCCGGCACTTCGGCGTGGGCCTGGATCAGGCTGTCGGAGAATTCCAGCGGGTGCGAGGTGGTGTAGCGAATCCGCTCGATCCCATCGACGGCGGCGACTACGCGGATCAACTCCGCGAGGTCCGCCAGGCGCCCGTCATGGGTCTGGCCGCGATAGCCGTTGACGTTCTGCCCCAGCAGGGTCACTTCACGCACGCCGTTCTCGGCCAGGTGAATGATCTCTGCCAGTACGTCGTCGAACGGGCGGCTGACTTCTTCACCGCGGGTGTAGGGCACCACGCAGAAGGTGCAGTACTTGCTGCAGCCTTCCATGACCGACACATAAGCGCTCGGGCCGTCGATACGCGGCTCGGGCAAATGGTCGAATTTTTCGATTTCCGGGAACGAGACGTCGACTTGCGGCAGCTTGGTGATGCGCGCGGCATCGATCATTTCCGGCAGGCGGTGCAAGGTTTGCGGGCCGAACACCACGTCGACGTACGGTGCGCGGTCGCGAATGGCGGCGCCTTCCTGGCTGGCCACGCAACCGCCGACGGCGATCACCATGTCCGGGTTGGCCAGTTTCAGTTCGCGCCAGCGGCCCAGCTGCGAGTAGACCCGGTCCTGGGCTCGCTCGCGGATCGAGCAGGTATTGAGCAGGATCACGTCGGCGTCTTCAGCGCGGGCGGTGACTTCCAGGGCCTGATGTTCACCCAGCAGATCGACCATGCGCGAGCTGTCGTACTCGTTCATCTGGCAACCGTGGGTTTCGATGTAAAGCTTCTTGGCCATGGGGATCGTCAACTGGTGGTAAAGAACCGCGCATTATAGGGGGCATGCCGATAGGTTCCTAGCACTGTGCATCGGACGCCATGCTATAGTTCGCGCCCTCTTTTATATCCCCCGATGTGTTACCCGCCCACCATGACCAAACGTGAAGCTCCAATCTACAAGGTGATTTTCCTTAACCAGGGCCAGGTGTTCGAAATGTACGCCAAGCAGATCTATCAAAGTGATCTGTGGGGCTTCCTGGAAGTGGAAGAGTTCGTCTTTGGCGAGCGCACACAGCTGGTCGTCGACCCGGGCGAGGAAAAACTCAAGGCTCAGTTCGAGGGCGTGGTGCGCAGTTTTGTGCCGATGCATTCGATCGTGCGCATCGATGAAGTCGAGCGCCTGGGCACGCCGAAAATCAGCGAAGCCCGTGGCATGAGCAATGTCATGCCGTTTCCGATGCCGATGCCTGAGAAGTAAGGCTTAAGACCGCGTCGACCCCTTCGCGAGCAAGCCCGCTCCCACATTCGACCGAGTTCCACCTTGGAATACAGTCGAATGTGGGAGCGGGCTTGCTCGCGAAGGCGGCAGTAAAGGCGCTACAAACTCAGGGCAGCGGCGAAAATGGCGAGCTGCCATCTGCGCTCTGCAGTTCCTGCAGGTAGTTGCGGAAAATCTGTCCCAGTACCTGAGTCGCCACTTCCAGTTCGTCCCGCTGCATGTGCTCGGCCACTTCATCGGCCGTGTCCAGCGCATCTTCAGCGCCGTTGACTGCCGCCATTTTCAGCACGATATACGCCTGAACGTTATTGGCCGGTACGCCTTCGCCGTGGAAAAACATGGTGCCCAACTGGAATTGCGCCTGGGCGTGGCCCTGCAACGAGGCTTTCTCGAAGTAGCTCAAGGCCTTGTTGAGGTCGCGTGCGGGATTTTTACTGTCGTAGAAGTACTCGCCCAACTCGTATTGCGCCTGCGCATCCCCACCATCGGCCTGTTTCTGGCACGCGCTCAGGGCTTCGGCCTGGCTTTCTGGCTGGGTATTGAGGGTGCAACGACCCATCGCTGGGATTAACAACGAGTTGCCGCCTGCCTGGGCAAACGCCAGCAGCGGCTGAAGGAGCAACAGGCAGCCCAGAACCAGGGTGCGGCCGGTGCGTTTCATGGGAATCGACTTACCTCTGACGGGGCGCGGGACCCACAGGGGGATCCAATAAGCGCGCATTATGAAATAAGCAGGCCTCTGCTTACAAAGTCTTTACTCGTTTTTCTGCTGCATGGGCAAGTTATCTGCCGGATTGCAGGTGAATTCTCGAAAAAAGACGAAAATGTCTGTAAGCAAAGTAGCAAATCTGACGCCGCCAGGGGCGACGTCGGATGTTTGAGTGGCTTATTTCAAGGCGGCAAAGGCGCGTTCGGCGGCATCGAGGGTCAGTTTCAACTCGGCATCACCATGGGCGATCGAGGTGAAGCCGGCTTCAAAGGCGCTCGGGGCGAGGTACACACCACCGTCCAGCATCAGGTGGAAGAAGCGCTTGAACAGGTCGGCATCGCTGCCCATCACGTCGTCGAAGGTGACGATGTCGTCAGCGCCGCTGAAGTACAGGCCGAACATGCCGCCCGCTTGGGTGGTGACGAACGGAATGCCGGCGGCATCGGCGCGCTGTTGCAGGCCATCCAGCAGGCGCGTTGTGTAGTCGGTCAGCTCGGCGTGGAAGCCCGGGCGGCTGATCAGGCGCAGGGTGGTCAGGCCGGCGGCCATGGCCAGCGGGTTACCCGACAGGGTACCTGCCTGGTACACCGGGCCCAGCGGCGCGATGTGCTGCATGATTTCGCGCTTGCCGCCGAAGCAGCCCACCGGCATGCCGCCACCGATGATCTTGCCGAAGGTGCTCAGGTCCGGCGTGACGCCGTAGTAAGCCTGGGCGCCGCCGAGGGCAACGCGGAAGCCGGTCATCACTTCATCAAAAATCAGTACCACACCATGCTTGTCGCACTGTTCCCGCAGGCCTTCCAGGAAACCCGGGGCCGGCGGTACGCAGTTCATGTTGCCGGCCACTGGCTCGACGATGATGCACGCCACTTCCTGGCCGACTTCGCTGAGCATCTGCTCGACTGCAGCGATGTCGTTGAACGGCAGGGTCAGGGTGTGTTTGGCAAACGCGGCGGGTACACCGGCGGAGCTCGGTACGCCCTGGGTCAGCGCGCCGGAGCCGGCCTTGACCAGCAGGCTGTCGGAGTGGCCGTGGTAGCAGCCTTCGAACTTGATGATGCTGTCGCGGCCGGTAAACCCACGGGCCAGGCGAATCGCACTCATGGTGGCTTCGGTGCCGGAGCTGACCATCCGCACCATCTCCATGGACGGCACGATGGAGCAGACCAGGTCTGCCATCTCGGTTTCCATGGCGGTCGGTGCGCCATAAGACAAGCCGTGTTGCAGCTGCTGGCGCACCGCGTCCAGCACGTCCGGATGGCTGTGGCCGAGGATCATCGGGCCCCATGAACCCACGTAGTCGACGTAGCGGTTGTCATCTTCGTCGGTGACGTAGGCGCCTTCGGCATGTTTGAAGAACAGCGGGGTGCCGCCAACGCTCTTGAACGCTCGCACGGGGGAGTTCACACCGCCGGGGATGTGTTTCTGGGCATTGGCAAACAGGGTTTCGGAACGGGACATGATCGGGCTCTCTGAAATCGATTATTGAGGCTTGAGCAATTCGTTGAAGGCGCGGGCGCGGCGCGTGACTTCCTGGGTGCTGTCGGCACCAAACAGGCCGTGGACTACCGCCAGCAGATCGGCACCGTGGGCTACCAATGGCTCGGCGTTTTCCAGGGTGATGCCGCCGATCACGCAGATCGGCAGGTGCAACCGCGCGCGGGCCTGGGCCAGCAGTTCAACGGTGGCAGCCGGCGCGCCGGGCTTGGTGTTGGAGTTGAAGAAGCGGCCGAAGGCGACGTAACTGGCGCCCTCTTTGGCAGCCTGCTCGGCCAGTTCGATCTGGCTATGGCAGGTGGAGCCGATGATCGCCTTGGAGCCCAGCAGCGCACGGGCCGGGGTCAGCGGGCCGTCGGTCTGGCCCAGGTGCACGCCGACGCCGAGGCGCGCCGCCAGTTCGGCGTCATCGTTGATGATCAGTTGCGTCTTGTAGCGCGAGCACAGCTCCCGCAGTTTTTCGGCTTCCCGCAGGCGGCGGGCTTCGTCGCTGCTTTTATCGCGGTATTGCAGCAGGGTCACGCCACCGTCCAACGCCGCTTCGACGTAGGCGAGGAACTTGCCGGCCAACAGTTGGCTGTCGGTAATGGCATAAAGGCCACGTAGTTTCATCGGGCAGGCCTCTTGGTGTTACGAGCAGAAATCCAACGGCAGACGACGAGGCACGAATTGCCCCTGGCCGAGTTGTTCAGCGTCACGCAGGGTGCGCCAAGTGTAGTTGAGGGCCGATTGCACCGCGCTGACCAACCCTTCGCCTTGTGCCAAGCGACCCGCCAGCGCGCTGGCCAGGGTGCAGCCGGAACCGTGATAACTGCCGGGCAGGCGCTGGCAGGTAAAGGTCTGGTGCGTGCCGTCGCGGCTGTAGAGACGGTTGTGCACTTCGTGCTCGTCGCCATGGCCGCCGGTGATCAGCAGGTGCTTGATGAAAGGCAGCAGTTTCGCGGCGCACTCGTCCGCCGAGCCTTCGGGCAGTTCGGCGAGGATGCGGGCTTCGGGCAGGTTCGGCGTGGCAATCAGCGACAGCGGCAACAGCCGCTCGCGCATGGCGTAGCCAACTTCGTCCTTGCCCAGGCTGCCGCCGCCGCCGGCGCGCAGCACCGGGTCGCAGACCACCGGCAAATGCGGGTGCGCCTTGAGCAGTTCGACCACAGTGTCGACCATTTCCAGGGAACCGAGCATGCCCAGTTTCACGGCCGCCACTTCGGAATCGCCGAGTACGGCGTTGGCCTGGGCCAGCACCCACTCGCGGTCCAGCACGCGGAAATCGCTGACGTTGACGGTGTTCTGCACGGTCAGCGCGGTGACGGCCGGGGCCGCATGGCAACCCTGGGCGAGCAGGGCTTCGATATCTGCCTGCAAGCCGGCGCCACCACTGGGATCATGGCCGGAGAGACAGAGGACAACGGGGCGAGAGCTGTAGATATTCATGGTGCGCGAGCTTACCACCAAACGCTTTTTGGGTGGCTGTCGGGCGATGGTTGAATTTTTAACGGATGACCCGGGTGAAATGGCTGTTTGCTATCATCGTCGAAAGCAGGTCAAATGCTCTGTAATGCCCGCTCTAGAGCCTTTCAAAAAATTATTTCAATGGTGTCTTTTGGCCTGTAATGGCTATGCTAGAGTGGATTAAAACCAATAACTGTATCGCCGGTATACGTCTGCTCAAAAGGAATGGAGGCTTTTGACATAACCGGACAGGTCACGCTGGGGCTCTATGCGCTATTTGCTGATGTTACTGTTGAGCGGACTGCCGATGCTGGCCGGCGCAGTCGAGTTCAACGAGTCCACCACGCGGTTGCCCCTGGGCCAAGTGATGCAAGTCCTTGAGGACCCCAGTGGCGCCCTGACCATTGGCGATATCAGCTCGCCGGTCCTCGCCAGTCGTTTCAAGACCCACGACAAAGCCACATTGAATGCCGGCTATTCGCGCTCGGTGTTCTGGCTCAAGGTCGACTTGCATTACCGTGCACAGCGCCCGGATGCCCCGCGCCGCTGGCTGCTGGAACTGGCTTACCCGCCGCTGAACCAACTGGAGCTGTACGAGCCTGACAGCGTCGGCAACTATCGACTGGTGTCGCGCACCGGCAGCATCCTGCCGTTTTCCAGCCGCGAAATTCGTCAGAGCAACTACCTGTTCAAGCTCGACTTTGCGCCGGACCAACGAGAAACCCTATACCTGCGCCTGCAAAGCCAGGGCTCGATCCAGGCGCCGCTGACCCTCTGGTCGACCACCGCGTACCTCGAAGAACAGCCATTGCGCCTCTATGTGCTGGGTGTGATCTACGGCGTGTTGCTTGGCATGCTGATCTACAACCTGTTTATCTACCTGAGCGTGCGCGACACCAGCTATCTCTATTACATCCTTTATATCGCCTCGTTCGGCCTGTATCAGCTGTCGGTCAACGGCGTGGCCGTGCAGTACTTCTGGCCCAACAACCCATGGTGGGCGAATGCGGCGGTGCCGTTCCTGATCGGTTCGGCGGCGCTGTTCGGCAGCCTGTTTGCCCGCAGCTTCCTGCACACCGCGCTTTACAGCCGCTGGATCAACCGGCTGCTGGTGGCGCTGGCCGTCTGCGGCGCGGGAGTGATGGTGCTGGCGCTGTTCACCAGCTATGCGCTGGCGTTGCGCCTGGCCACCGGGTTGGCGCTGGTGTTCACCGTGACCATCTTTGTGGCAGCCATCAAGGCCTGGTATTGCGGCCAGCGGATGGCGCGCTATTTCATCATCGCCTGGACCGCGTTCCTGTTGGGCGGTGTGGTCAATACCATGATGGTCCTGGGCTACCTGCCCAATGTGTTCCTCACGATGTACGCCAGCCAGATCGGCTCGGCACTTGAAGTGGCCTTGCTGTCCCTGGCCCTGGCTGACCGGATCAATTCGATGCGCGAGCAACAGGCACAAATCCTGTTTGATGCCAGCCAGAAGCTCGAAGTGCTCAACACGCAACTGGCCCGCAGCAACCAGCTCAAGGACGAATTCCTCGCCACCTTGACCCACGAATTGCGCACTCCGATGAACGGCGTGATCGGCTCCCTGGAGTTGATGCAGACCGAGCCGCTGCCGGGTGACCTTGCGCAGTACCATCAAACCGCCGCTGGTGCGGCGCGCGAGATGATGCGCATGGTCAACGGCATTCTCACCCTCACCGAATTGCAGGCCGGGCGCCTTAGCCCGCAACCCCAGGTGTTCAGCTTGCGCGGGTTGCTCGAGACCTTGCGACAGCAGTTTGCCGCCAGCGCCCAGAGCAAGGGCCTAGAGTTCTCCATTGACCTGGCGGAGGACCTGCCGGACCGAATCAACGCTGACTCCGGCAAGCTGGCGCAATGCCTGGATTGCCTGTTGGACAATGCCTTCAAGTTCACCCACGAGGGTTCGGTACGTGTGCGGGTGGTTGGCGTGCCCCAGGCGGACGGAACCCTGCGCCTGACCTTTATTGTCACCGACACCGGCATTGGCTTCGCTTACCTCGATGAAGCGACCCTCTATCAGCGTTTCTTCCAGCTTGATGGCTCGACCACGCGCCGATACGGCGGTATGGGTATTGGCCTGGCGATCTGCCGGCAATTGATCGAGTTGCTCGGAGGCCGCCTCACGCATAACTCCGAGCCGCGGCGCGGCAGCCGCTTCCAGCTGGAGCTGGCCGTCAGCCCGGTGCAACCTGAGCCCGTGCGACGAGTGCCGCAGGCACAACGTACGCCTCAGGAGTGCACGGTGTTGCTGGTGGACGACAACAGCGTGGCGCAATTGGTGGTGCGTGGCATGTTGCTCAAGCTCGGTTACCGCGTGAAAACCGTCGACAACGGACCGGCCGCCCTGGCGCTATTGCAGGGTGAATCCTTCGATGCGGTGCTGCTGGATGTGCCGGAGGGCGGGTTCTCGCTGTGTTGCCAGATCCGTGCATTGCCTGGCTGTGGCGAGCTGCCGGTGATCGCCTTGAGCACTTCGTTGCAAGCTCCAGAGCGTGAGGGTTGCCATGGTGTGGGTGTCACTGATCGAGTGGCCAAGCCAGTACGCTTCGAGGCCTTGCAGCAGGTGCTGCAACTGCGGTTATTGCATATGGTTGAGGGTGAAAGCGCCGCCACTTAGGCGCTTATGCCACTTTTTTAACCCGGTTGACGGTGCTTAACTGAAATTCAGGCCTCAATGAACGTGGCCTTTTTTCAGGAGGCCCGTCATGAACCTGCACCCGTTCGCCGAAACCCACGACGTCACCAACCAGCCACCGTCCCTGGACGGCACCAACCTGTACCGTATCGATCTACCCCTGCAAGAATGGTCCCGGCGCTTTGGTGCCGGCTGGGCCGAGCAGCGTATCGATACCTACGGTGCCTTGGCAGGCGGGCCGCTGATGGCGGCCGGTTTCCTGGCCAACCAGAACAAGCCGGTGTTCAACAGCCATGACCGTTTTGGTCATCGTATCGACCTGGTTGAATTTCATCCGGCCTACCACGAACTGATGCGCACCGCCGTCGAGCATGGCCTGCCGTCGTTGCCGTGGGCCCACCCACAATCCGGCGCCCATGTGGCCCGCGCGTCCATGACTTACCTGCACAGCCAGGCCGAAGCCGGCACCGGCTGCCCGCTGACCATGACCTTCGCCTGCGTCCCGGCCCTGCGCTTGCAGCCGGATCTGGCCGAAACCTGGCTGCCGAAAATCCTCGCCACCGAATACGACCCGCGCAACGTCGGCATCGCCCACAAGGCCGGCGCCACCATTGGCATGGCCATGACCGAGAAACAGGGCGGCACCGACGTGCGCGCCAACACCACTCGCGCTTACCCGGTAGGAGCGGCTGGCCCCGGCCAGGCGTATGAGTTGGTGGGACACAAGTGGTTCTGCTCGGCGCCGATGTGCGATGGCTTCCTGACCCTGGCCCAGACCGAGAAGGGCCTGACCTGTTTCCTGCTGCCCCGGCACCGCCCGGATGACACCCGCAACGAGTTCTACATCCAGCGCCTGAAAAACAAGCTCGGCAACTGCTCCAACGCTTCCAGTGAAGTGGAGTTTCGCGGGGCGCTGGCCTGGATGATCGGCGAAGAAGGGCGCGGCGTACCGACCATTATCGAAATGGTGGCCATGACCCGTTTCGATTGCATGGTCGGCTCCAGCGCCTTGATGCGCCAGGCACTGACCCAGGCCAGCCATCATTGTGCCCACCGCCTGGTGGGCGGCCGGGTGCTCAGTGAGCAACCGCTGATGCAAAACGTACTGGCCGACCTGGCCCTGGAAAGCGAAGCGTCCCTGGCCTTGAGCATGCGCATGGGCCGCGCGCTGGACCATCTGCATAACGAACAGGAAGCCAAATTCGCCCGTCTGGTAACGGCGGTGGGCAAGTATTGGATCTGCAAACGCGCCCCGGCGATGATCAACGAAGCCGCCGAGTGCATGGGCGGGGCCGGGTATGTGGAGGACAGCATCCTGCCGCGCCTATACCGTGAGGCACCGGTCAACTCCACGTGGGAAGGTTCCGGCAATGTGCAGTGCCTGGATGTGCTGCGAGCCTTGTCGAAAGAACCGGGCGTGCTGGAGGCGCTGTTTGTCGAGCTGGGGGATGGTCATGGTCACAAGCACCTGGCGCGGCACATCGAGCAGTTGAAGTCAGCGTTCATGGACACCCAGGACATCCAGTACCGTGCCCGACAACTGACCGAGGATATTGCCGTGGCGTTGCAGGCCAAGTTGTTGCTGGAGGCGGGTAATGCCAGTGTGAGTGATGGTTTTATCGCCAGCCGACTGGGTGAGTCGTCTGGCCGGGTCTATGGCACCTTGCCGCGCGGTGTGAATGTGGAAGCGATTGTCGCGCGCTCGACACCTCCTTTTTCCTGAAAAAACACGGTCAAAATGTGGGAGCGGGCTTGCTCGCGAAGGCGGTGGATCAGCCAATACATGTGCTGACTGACCTACCGCTTGCGCGAGCAAGTCGAATCGTCGCACCGCCGCTCCCACATTATTGATCGCATTCCAATTCCGGTGTTTCAGTGCGCCAGGGATACAGGCAAGATGAAGGCCTGCAAGTCAGAACACAGGATGCTTACCGTGACCGAAGCTTTTGTTGTCGTTCAAACCGCCGAAGAAGCCGTGGATCGGCTGGCGGCTCTCCATGAGCGTGCCACTGGCGCGCTCAATCAAGCCCTCAAGCGCTACCTCAAAGACCGCGTCGAGCCCGACGCCGAACAACGTGCGATGTTTCGCTACCCGGAACTTCGTCTGACCTACCTGGTGCAGGGCGAAGTCCCACAGACCACCCGGGCGTATGCCAAGGTCCAGTTGCCGGGGACCTACAGCGTCACCGTCACCCATCCGTCAGCCTTCCGCAAATACCTGCTGGAGCAACTGGTGCCGTTGATGCATGACTTCACCGTGACGGTGGAAGTGGGCGTCAGCCAGCAGAACATTCCCTACCCGTACGTGGTGGAGCAGGGCGACGAGCTCGCCGGTTCCGGTGTCACCGCCGCCACGCTGGCGCGGGTGTTCCCGAGTACCGACCTGTCTGCCGCCACCGATGGCATCGCCGACGGCCTGTACGACTGGGAAAACACCGATCCGCTGCCATTGGCGCTGTTCGATGCCGCCCGTGTCGATTTCTCCCTGCGTCGCCTGGTGCATTACACCGGCAGCGACTGGCGCCATGTGCAGCCGTGGATTTTGCTGACCAACTACCACCGCTACGTTGACCAGTTCATCGTGCATGGCCTGGAACAGCTGCGCAGCGACCCGCGCTTTATCCGCATGGTGCTGCCGGGCAACGTGATCATCGACAAGAGCATGGACCACGGCGAAGCATCTGCTATCGCCGCGGGCGTGGTCTGGCACCGCTACCAGATGCCGGCCTACCACTTGCAGGCCAGCGATGGCCACGGTGTCACCCTGGTGAACATCGGCGTCGGCCCGTCCAACGCCAAGAACATCACTGACCACCTGGCCGTACTGCGCCCGCATTGCTGGCTGATGATTGGTCACTGCGGCGGCTTGCGCCAATCCCAGACCATCGGCGACTACGTGCTGGCTCACGCCTACATGCGTCGCGACGGGATTCTCGACCGGGTCGTGCCGCCGAACATCCCGATCCCGGCCCTGGCCGAAGTGCAGATGGCCTTGCAGCAAGCGGCAGCCAACGTCACCGGCGAGAAAGGCGAGGAGCTGAAAAAGCGCCTGCGCACCGGCACCGTGTTGACCTACGACGACCGCAACTGGGAGCTGCGTTGGGCCCAGGAGCGTCCGCTGATCAACTTGTCCCGCGCCGTGGCCGTGGACATGGAAAGCGGCACCATCGCTGCCCAGGGCTACCGCCTGCGGGTGCCGTACGGCACGTTGTTGTGTGTGTCGGACAAACCGCTGCACAGCGAGATCAAGCTGCCAGGTTCGGCCAACGCGTTCTATGAGCGTGCGGTTAGCCAGCACTTGAAGATCGGCATCGAGGCGGTGGATCTGTTGCGCACCGAACTCAACTCGCTGCACTCGCGCAAACTGCGCAGCTTCGACGAGCCGCCGTTCCGCTAAACGGTTGGGATGGTTATTTAACGGTCAGGCCACTAGCATTGTCGGTCCTGACCGTTAGATGTTCCTTTGCCATGTCCCGTCCTGCCCGTCCCGTTTCCCGCCGCCCTGGTGTGAAGAGTCCGCAAACCTCGTCAGCCCCGCGTCGTGTCGCCAAGGCACCACCGGCCGAGCCCAAGTTGATCCTGTTCAATAAACCCTTCGATGTACTGACCCAGTTCAGCGACGAAGGCGGGCGCGCGACCCTCAAGGATTTCATCGACATCCCCGGTATTTACCCGGCCGGACGCCTGGACCGTGACAGTGAAGGCCTGTTGCTGCTGACCAATGACGGGCAGTTGCAGGCGCGCATCGCGGACCCCAAGCACAAGCTGGCGAAAACCTATTGGGTGCAAGTGGAAGGCGAGCCGACCGAGGAACAGCTGCAACGCCTGCGCGACGGCGTGGAACTCAACGACGGCATGACCCTGCCCGCCGAAGCCCGACAACTGGACGAGCCACAGTTATGGCCGCGCAACCCGCCGGTGCGGTTTCGCAAAAGCGTGCCCACCTATTGGCTGGAGTTGGTGATTCGGGAAGGGCGTAACCGCCAGGTGCGGCGCATGACGGCCGCGGTTGGTTTGCCGACGTTGCGTCTGGTGCGGGTGCGCATTGGCGACTGGTCGATCGACGGCCTGGATCAAGGCCAATGGAAGGAAGTGCCGGCGCGCTTATAAGGCGCCGGACTCGATCAGGCCGATGACCACGCTCTTGATGATGAACGCGGCGACGCCCAGGCCCAGCACGAAGAACAGGATCATCGAGCCAAAGCGCCCGGCCTTGGATTTCTTCGCCAGGTCCCAGACGATAAAGCCCATGAAAATGATCAGGATGCTGACCAGGCCGGTCATCATCCATTCTTCAAACACGGCGGGATCAATCGAGTTCATTGGGTGGTTTCCGGCTGGGGCAGGGCGGGAAGTATACGCCAGCATCATCAGCTCATCATTGACCTGCGTCGGTCTGCCGCAGACTTATCACCTTGCTGAAACACAGTCGAAATGTGGGAGCGGGCTTGCTCGCGAATGCGGTGGATCAGTCAGCACATTCGGCGCCTGGCACACCGCATTCGCGAGCAAGCCCGCTCCCACATTTGTTCCGCGCTGGTCTTAAGTGCGCAGGTGGGTCAGCGGCAACTCGGTGCTGTTGAGTACCTGGTTCAGCACAAAGCTTGAGCGCACGCTGGTGACGCCTTCGATGCGGGTCAGGTGCCCCAGCAGCAGTTTCTGGTAGTGATCCATATCTGGCACCACCACCTTCAGTTGATAGTCGGCGTCCATCCCGGTCACGAGGCTGCACTCCAGCACTTGCGGCAAGGTGCGGATGGCGGCTTCGAAGTTCTCGAAACGCTCGGGTGTGTGTCGGTCCATGCCGATCAGTACGTAGGCCGTGAGACTCAGGCCGAGCATCTTGCGGTCGAGCAAGGCGACCTGGCGGGCGATGTAGCCGTCGTCTTCCAATTGCTTGACCCGGCGTGAGCACGGCGAAGGCGACAGGCCGATCCGCTCGGCCAACTCCTGGTTGGAGATCCTCGCGTCGCGCTGCAATTCCGCCAAAATACTCAGGTCGTATCG
Source organism: Pseudomonas sp. PAMC 26793 (assembly GCF_000313235.1). Lineage (NCBI taxonomy): Bacteria > Pseudomonadati > Pseudomonadota > Gammaproteobacteria > Pseudomonadales > Pseudomonadaceae > Pseudomonas > Pseudomonas sp. PAMC 26793. The sequence goes on along the minus strand of NZ_AMXG01000021.1, from coordinate 9,787 downwards.
GTCAAGTTTGCTCATGGGGCTGGCCTTTGTCGTAACTATTGCGGCGAATTATCTATCCAGGGTTAAAAATTGCGCAAGCACTGTTTATTGACGCAATCTTCGCAATCATCTGTCCGGGCCTGGGGCGTAAAGTTATCAACAGAATCACCGCCCGGACATACAGTCCACTGCAGCCCGCTCATACCGCCGGCTGCGGCCGCCAACCCCACAGGGTTGCCCCGGCCCCCGGGCTGCACACTGTCCACAAGACGGCGTGAGGTGAGCCAACGTCAAAAGCGTTGAGCCAGGACGAAGTTCTCAAGGGGCGACCGACGGGTCGCCCCTTTTTATTGCCTGCGAAAATAGTTCTCGTGACTGATAACCTGTCGCAGAACCGGGCCCCGGTTTTCCAGTCTTACGTGTAGGCCCTAATCCGCAGTGAGGAATAGCATGAAGCGCATCTGGCGTTTGGCAGGTGTTGGTTTGCTGATGGTAACCGTTGGTGCGCAAGTGATGGCCGACGAACAGCCACGCCCTGAAGGCGGTGGCCAGCATGAAAAAGGCCCGGAAGGGCATCCAGGCAATAATCAGCCTCGGCCGCAGAACAACCAGCCTCGACCGCAAAATAATCAACCGCGTCCCGAAGCTCCTCGTCCCGAAAACAATCAGCCGCGTCCGCAGAACCCGCATTTCGAAAATAATCAGCCACGGCCGCAGAATGAGCATTTTGAGCGGCCTAATGGGGGTGGCCAGTGGCAAGGTCGCCCGCAAGGCAACCAGCAGCAACCCCCGCACCCGGCGCCTCAGCCGGCGAATAACCTGCCGATCCAGGGGCGCCCGGATACCGTGCGCCAGACCCAGGAACCACGTCCCGGCAACTATCAGGACATTCCGCGTCGCAACGATGGCAATCAGCACTGGCAGGCCGGCAATGGTGGCCAGGGTGGCCCCGGCCGGCCCGGCTTCAATGGCGGTAATAACCATCCCAACGATCACCGCTGGCCAGGTCGCCCCGACGGGCACGGCAATGGCTGGGGCCCTGGCCCGCAATACCGTCCGGGTTATATCGTCGACCGCTTCCCCGACCGCAATTACCGCGTGCCGTACCGTGGCCAGGACTACTTCTTCTCGGGTGGCTATTGGTATCGCCCACAAGGCCCGCGTTATGTCGTAGTGGCGCCGCCTTACGGGATCCGCGTGCAATACCTGCCGGACTACGCGCGGGAAGTATGGGTAGGCAGTGCGCTGTTTTTCCTCGCCGCCGGAGCCTATTACACCTACGAAGAAAGCACTCAGCAGTACGTGGTGGTCGAGCCTCCGCCTGCCGCGCCAGCGCCGCAGCCAGTGCCCCAGGGCAATGGGTATGACGTGGTGGCTTACCCGGCCAACGGCCAGTCACCGGCGCAAGTCCAGCAAGATGGTTACGACTGCTATCGCTGGGCCGTGCAACAAAGTGGTTTTGACCCGAGAACCGTCACCTACGCGCCAGACCCGGCCGTGGTGCAAACCTACCGCCAGGCCCAGGGCAACTGCCTGAGCAGTCGCGGGTATCAGGTGCAGTACTAGGGCTTCTCGCCCTTGACCACTTCCTGCGGGTCGGCGTGCACCAGCACTTCGGCTCGCGGGTAGGCTTTGTGGATGGCATCGGCGGCCTGGTCGCTGATGCCGTGCGCCACGGACAGACTCAATTCCCCCGGTAACTCCAGGTGCAGCTGCACAAACCAGTGGTTGCCGGAAATCCGTGTGCGCAAGTCATGGGCGCCCAGTACGCCGGGCACATTGCACGCCAGCTCCAGCATGTGCTGGCTGACATCCGGCGGCAGTTCCTCGTCCATCAACACCGAAAAACTTTCCCGGGCGATCTGGATGGCGCTCCACAAGATGTAGGCCGCGATGCCCAGGCCGAACCAGGCGTCCACCTGGTGAAAACCGAACGCTGCCATCACCAGCGCCACCAGGATACTGCCGTTGAGCATCATGTCTGAGCGATAGTGCAGCGAGTCGGCGCGGATGGCGTTGGAGCCGGTTTCGCGGATCACCCGGTGTTGCAGGATCAGCAGCGCCGCGGTCAGCGCCAGGGACAGAATGATCACCCCAATGCTCAGCCATGGCGCACCCACAGGTTCTGGATGCTGCAAACGCTGGAATGCCTGGAAGGCGATCAACACCGCACTGCCGGCGATAAACAGTGCCTGGGCCATACCCGCCAGGGACTCCGCTTTGCCGTGGCCATACCGGTGATCGTCATCGGCCGGGCGTAACGCGTAGTGCACGGCCAGCAAGTTGAGCAGCGAGGTGATGCCGTCGAGCAGCGAGTCGGTCAGCCCGGCGAGCATGCTCACCGAGCCGCTGAGCCACCAGGCGATGGCCTTGGTCACAATCAGCACACAGGCCACGCCGACAGAAGCGCGGGTGGCCAGGCGCAACAGCCGGGCGTGTTCGGGACTGGTGGTCATGGGGTCAGTCAGTCCTTAAGCGGCAGGTTGCAGGCCCAGGGTGGCGAGCTGTTGCACGCTGCCCTTGAACTGGATCATGCGTGGGTCGTCCAGCGGCAGGTTATGGCCGGTTTCTTTCTGAATGATGGTTTGCAGCTTGGCGTTGTCGACCTTGCCGTCGGCGCCGATGGCTTGCTGGAGCTTTTCCGGGGCCACCTGGGCGGTCTTGCCAGGCTCGAAGTAAATCGCGCCGGTGGCAAAGTCGACACCAAAGGCGATCAGGCCCGGGATCACGTAGAACAGCAGGCCGACCGCATCGAGTACGGCAATCGCCGGGTCGATCTTGCCGTCGATCTGGCCACGGCGGTCGGGGTAGAAAATCGAGCCGCAAGCCGTCAACTGGCTCAGCAGGGTGACGGCCAGAACACCGCCGATGACACGGGAAGCAACACGCATGGGACTCTCCTGAAATGAACTGTAGGAGCGAGCTTGCTCGCGAAAAATGTCAACGATAACGCGTACTGCCTGAATGTGCGCGGCGCTCTCGGGTTTTTCGCGAGCAAGCTCGCTCCTACAAGTGAAGGGTATGCCTTTGAGACCACCACCGACACCCGGCAGTTCGCCGTTATACTCGCCGCTCTGCTTTGGAGCCAGTATGAATTCGTTGCCAATCGATGATGTTTTACTCGCCCTGCGTGACGCCTTGGCGACGCGCCATGAAGCCGTGCTCGAAGCGCCGCCCGGCGCCGGTAAAACCACACGGGTGCCGTTGGCGCTGTTGAATGAACCCTGGCTGGCCGGGCAAACCATCTTGATGCTCGAACCCCGCCGCCTGGCCGCCCGTGCAGCGGCAGAAAGGCTCGCCAGCGAACTGGGGGAAAAGGTCGGCGAAACCGTCGGCTACCGCATTCGCCTGGACAGTAAAGTCGGCCCCAATACGCGGATCGAAGTGGTCACCGAAGGCATCCTCACCCGCCGCTTGCAGGATGACCCGGCACTGGACGGTGTTGGCTTGCTGATCTTTGACGAATTCCACGAGCGCAGCCTGGACGCCGACCTGGCGCTGGCCCTGAGCCTCAATGGCCGGGATCTGTTTCGCGACGAGCAGCCACTGAAAATCCTGCTGATGTCCGCCACCCTGGAAGGCGAGCGCTTGGCCGGGTTGCTGGACGACGCACCGATCTTGCGCAGCGAAGGGCGCATGTACCCGGTGCAGATGCGCTGGGGCCGGCCATTCCAGCCCGGTGAATTTATCGAGCCGCGGCTGGTGCAGACCATCCTTGAGGCCCTGCACGATGAGACCGGCAGCGTGCTGGTGTTCCTGCCGGGCCAGGCGGAGATTCGTCGGGTCAATCAGCAATTGGCTGATGCACTCGGCGATAACCCCGATGTGCTGCTGTGCCCGCTGCATGGCGAACTGGACCTGGCGGCCCAACGCGCCGCCATCGACCCGGCGCCCGCCGGCAAGCGCAAAGTGGTGCTGGCCACCAACATTGCCGAGACCAGCCTGACCATCAACGGGGTGCGGGTGGTGATCGATGCCGGTCTGGCGCGGGTCCCGCGTTTTGACCCAGGCAGCGGCATGACCCGCCTGGACACCCAGCGCATCTCCCGCGCCAGCGCCACCCAGCGTGCCGGCCGGGCAGGGCGACTGGAGCCGGGGGTGTGTTATCGGTTGTGGTCCGAAGATCAACATGAAGGGCTGGCGGCGTATTCCAGCGCGGAAATTCTCTCGGCGGATCTTTCCGGTCTTGCGCTGCAATTGGGCCGCTGGGGCGTGGCGCCGACTCAGTTGGTGTGGCTCGACGTGCCGCCCACCGCCGCTTATGCACAGGCTCAGGATTTACTTGAGCGATTGGGCGCATTGAGCGATGCCAAGCTGACCCCTCACGGCCAGAAAATGGCCGGGTTACCCGCTCACCCGCGTATCGCTCATTTGCTGTTGCGAGGTCAGGATTTGGGCCTGGCGAACATGGCCTGTGACGTGGCGGCGCTGTTGGGTGAGCGCGATATCTTGCGCGGCGCCGGTGCGGATTTGCACAGTCGCCTGGCATTGTTATCCGGCGAAGAAAAGGCCCGTGGTACCCAGGGGGGCGTGCAGCGCGCCAAGCAACTGGCCCGGCAGTACCGTGGCTATTTAAGAGGCAAGGCTGAGCAACCGGTTGCCGATCCCGACCACCCGCGCTGGCTCGGCGCTTTGCTGGCGCTGGCCTACCCGGACCGTGTCGCTCAGCAACGCCGTGCGGGCGGTGCGGAATACCGCCTGGCCAACGGCCGTGCCGCGCTGTTCGCCGAAGCCGACAGCCTGATGAAACAACCCTGGCTGGTGATCGCCGATCTGGGCAGCCGCCAGGGCCAGCGCGAAGAACGGATTTACCTCGCGGCGGATTTTGATCCGGCGCTGTTTGACTCGGTGTTGGCCGAGCAGGTGCGTAATGTCGACCAGCTTGACTGGGATGAGCGCGAAGGCGTGCTGCGGGCCGAACGCCAGCGCAAGGTCGGCGAACTGGTGCTTAGCCGCGAGCCGCTGACCGGCCTCGACGAATCCGCCCGCAGCCAGGCGCTGGTCAACCTGGTGCGGCGCAAAGGCCTGGAACTGCTGCCCTGGACCCCGGAGCTGCGCCAGTGGCAGGCGCGGGTGATGCTGCTGCGTGATCTGGATGCCGGCAAGGCCAGTGAATGGCCGGATGTCAGCGACAGCGCCTTGCTCTCCAGCTTGGAACACTGGTTGATGCCGTACTTGGGCAAGGTGTCGCGCCTGAGCCATTTTTCCACTCTGGATATTTCCAGCTTCCTGCATAACCTGCTGCCGTGGCCGTTGCCTGCGCGGTTGGACGAGTTGGCGCCGCACCATCTGAAGGTGCCGTCGGGCTCGTCGGTGCGGCTGGACTACAGCGAGCAGCCGCCGATTCTGGCGGTGCGTTTGCAGGAGTTGTTCGGCCTGGCGGACACCCCACGGATCGCCGGCGGGCGGCAGGTGGTCAAGCTGCACCTGCTGTCACCGGCAAGGCGCCCGGTGCAGGTAACCCAGGACCTGGCCAACTTCTGGCGCAGTACTTATGCCGAGGTGAAGAAGGACTTGAAAGGGCGGTATCCGAAGCATTACTGGCCGGATGATCCGTTGATCGCTGAACCGACGGCCCGGATCAAACCGAGAAAGTAAGCGCGATGAAGATCAACTGTGGGAGCTGGCTTGCCTGCGATGCAGGCAACTCGGTTTTTCAGTGGCACCGCGGTGATGCTATCGCAGGCAAGCCAGCTCCCACACTGTTTTGCAGCGTGGCTTACTGCGCGGCGGGCAACAGGAACCGCGTAATCACCGGCAGATGATTGGAGATACGCACCGTATCGCTCTGCCGCACCTGGCTTTCAACCTTTTTGATGCGCGAACTGTAGAACAGGTAGTCCAGCGTACGATCCGGCCCGTCCACGGTCGGGTCATTCGGGAAATACGTCAGCCATTTATCCCGATCAATGCCGCTGGATTGGCTGTTGCTCGGGACCATCGGGTACTTTTCCCACAGCAGGTGCAGCTCACTGTCCGGTGAATATTGCCCGCGTTTGTCGGCATCCAGGCGCAGGAACTGTCCCAGCGGCAACAGGTTGAAGTCCCCGCCCATCAGCCATGGCGTGCCACGGCTTTCGAATTTATCCACCAGCTTGACGGTCGCCTGCACCTGTTCCAGCACCGCGTTGTGCCCGGGGGCCGTGCCGTCCAGGCGGGTATTGAGCACGGCCAACTGGCCGCCGTCGCTCAACGGCAGGTAGGTCAGCAATAATGCGGGTTTGGCCTGGAATTGACGGCTGATCAGGTTGGCGCGGGCCACGGGCAATTGCAGGCGCTCGGCGTGTTCGATCTGGTAGCGGCTCATGGTCACCAGCTTGCGGCCGACGCTGCCGAAGATGTGCAGGTCGGGCACGAAGTCGGCTTTCCAGTCGAATGCCTGGACGCTGCACGGATAGAGGTCGGCCAGGCGCTCCTGGAGCAAGGCCAGTTGGTCTTGGTAGCTTGAAGGCTTGGCGCCTTCGTCGACTTCCTGCAACAGCAGGATGTCGGGCTGTTCGTCGCGGATCACCCGTGCCACTTCGTCGAGGCTGGCGGCCATGTCTTCAACGGTGGGGCGGTCGTCCGGGCCGCTGCCGTCCGGGGTGTCGTACCAGAACACGTAGTTCTTGCCCGCCAGGTACTGCACGTTCCAGGTCATGACCTTGACTGCCTGGCCCGGCAGCAGCGTCGGCGCACGGGGCGCGACGCAGCGGATAGGCAGGGTTTCCTTGTCGGCAGGGCGCCAGGTCAGGCTGTAGATCAAGCCGGTCAGCAGGGCCGCGAGGATCAGCAGGCCCAGCAGGGTAATGCGCAGTAATCGGGTCATCGGCTCGGCTTATGGCGTTGCAGGACAAGGCCCGGAGCATATCACCGCGCGTCGGCGTCGCCACCAATCAACATGAACAGGCGGAACAACACCACGCTGGTGAACAGCTGCAGGAAGCTTTGCGCGCTGTCCATCAGCAGGCCCAGCAGCGGGTTTGGGTCCGGGTAGACCGCCACGCTGGCGCCCTTGAGCAACCACAGTGGCGTCATCACGCACAGCAGGCACACCAGGATGCGCCAGAAATGCCCACGGGTCAGACGCATGCTTTCCTTCATGGCCGACAGCGCCGACATGCCCCGCAGTACCAGCAAGTATTCGGCGAAGGCCAGCACCACCATCAGCCACAAGCCCGGCAGGAAATACAAAGACAGACCCAGCAGGATCAGCAGCGTGCTGACTGCCGTCAGCAAGGCAAAGCGCGGCCACAAGGTCAAGGCCAGGGCCAGCACATCCAGGGTACGCGGCGATTCGCCCCGGGTGCGGGCGTCGAGGAACAGGATCAGTGCGCCGGTGTACAGCGGATACACCAGCAGCCCGACGATCACGCTGTAGCCGGGAAATGCATCAGGGCCGAGGGTGTGGTCGAGCACCTGTTGCAGCAGTGCCTCAAGGATTACCAATGGCAGGCACAACTGCACGATGGCGCCCAGGTTGCGCTTGAAAAAGAAGAAGGAGTCGCGCAGTACGTCTAACGGATTCATCAGGGTCTTCACAGGCCGAAAAGCAAGGGCGTTACTTTAACCGATCATGAGCAGATGCAAGCAAACGTAAACCTTGCGTAAAGACCATTGAAACAATCAGTAACAGCCCCATAACTGGGTTGTACCTTGCACATAGTGGGCAAGGCGAAGATTTCTACCGGCAATCTAACGAGGTCGCCATGAACAGCGAAGAGCAAACCCTGATCGATGGACTGTTTTCACGGTTGCAGCAAGCCGAAACGGACTCAGCCCCCCGCGACGCCCAGGCTGAAGCGCGGATCAAGGAGCACGTCACTCGCCAACCGGCCGCTGCGTACTACATGACCCAGTCGATTCTGGTGCAAGAGCATGCAATCAAGAGCCTTGATGCGCAGAACAAGCAGCAGGCCCAACAAATCCAGCAATTGCAGGACGAACTGCAACAGGCCAGGTCCCAGGTGGCGCAGCCTGCACCGAGCAGTGGCGGTTTCCTGTCGAGCATCTTTGGTGGTGGCTCCCGCGACCCACAGCCTGCCCAGAGTGCGCCTGCATCTTCCGGGGGGGGCTGGCGTGAACCGGCGCGTCCGTCGTTTGGTGGCCAACCCGCGCCACAGCAGAACTACGGCGCCCCACAGCAGAATTACCAGCAGCCACAACAGGCACCCGCAGCGCCAATCGGCAGCGGTTTCCTCGGCGGCGCACTGAAAACCGCAGCCGGCGTGGCCGGTGGTGTGATGCTGGCAGAAGGCATCAGCAGCCTGTTCAACCACAACTCGCAGCAGCCGCAAGTGGTGGAAGAAATCATCCGCGAAGAGCCGGTGCCGGCCAGCGACAACGGCAACTGGGGCAACGACGACCAGAAATTTGCCGGCAACGACAGCTGGGGCAGCGACAACGGCTCCGACAGCTTCGCCGACAACGACTATTCCGACGACTCCTCCTCCTTTGGCGACGACGATTCCTTCGTCTGACCCACACTCAACCGGGGCGCTTCGTCGCCCCGGGCTGATTTTTCTCGGAAACTGCCTTTTGGCTGGCATACTGGCAACCTTTCCGGGCCTTTGAGCCCGGGGTCCATGCGCGTGTCATGAGGATTTGCGGTGAAAAAGATAGCCGTGTTCGCCGATGTACAAAACCTCTACTACACCGTGCGCCAGGCGTACGGCTGTCACTTCAACTACGCCGCCCTGTGGGCTGACATCAGCCAGCGCGGGCAGATTGTCGAGGCGTATGCCTACGCCATCGACCGTGGCGACAGCAAGCAGCAGCAGTTCCAGCAAATCCTGCGCAACCTCGGCTTTACCGTGAAGCTCAAGCCTTATATCCAGCGCAGCGACGGCTCGGCCAAGGGCGACTGGGACGTGGGCATCACCATCGACATCATGGACGCCGCCGCCCATGTCGACGAAGTGGTGCTGGCCTCCGGTGACGGTGATTTCGACATGCTGCTGGACCGCATCATCAACAAGCACGGCGTCGAGGCTGTGGCCTACGGCGTGCCGGGGCTGACGGCCAACTCACTGATACGCGCCGCCAGCCGCTACGTGCCGATCGAAGGCGCGTTGCTGCTTAAATAGATTTTCGACGGAGTTGGAACAGGTTTGGAACGTATAGCGGTCATCGACTTTGAAACCACCGGCATCCAGCCGAGCAGCAGCTGCCGGGCCACGGAAATCGCCGTGGTCATCCTGGAGCAGGGCCAGATCGTGGACCGCTACCAGAGCCTGATGAACGCCGGCGTACGCGTGCCGGGGTTTATCGAGCAACTGACCGGCATCAGCAACGCCATGCTGCGCACCGCGCCGTCGGCGGAGCGGGTGATGAACGAGGTGAACGAGTTTGTCGGCACCACACCGCTGCTGGCCCACAACGCCGCGTTTGACCAGAAGTTCTGGGATTTCGAGTTGGGGTTGATCCGGCGTACGCGTTTGCAGAAGTTTGCCTGTTCATTGTTGCTGGCGCGGCGCTTGATGCCGGCGGCACCGAACCACAAGCTGGGCACCCTGACCTCGTTTGCCCAACTGCCCCACACCGGCAAGGCTCACCGGGCCATGGCGGATGCGGAGATGGCAGCGAACCTTACCGCGCATCTGGCCCAGGAACTGCGCCGCACCCACGGGTTGCGGGAGCTGTCCCACGAATTGCTGTGCAGCTTGCAGAAGGTTCCGGCGGCGAAGATCAATGATCATCTGAAGAAACATCGCGGGTTCTGACTTGGCAATGATCGTTCCCACGCTCCGCGTGGGAATGCCGCCCTGGACGCTCTGCGTCCGCTCTTGAAGTCGTGACGCAGAGCGTCACCGGATGCATTCCCACGCAG
>NZ_AMXG01000020.1:0-35630 GCF_000313235.1 Pseudomonas sp. PAMC 26793 | reverse complement strand
AGCTCTGTTTTCGCTCTGGTCTTTGCTTTTGCTCTTAACACTCAAGCTGTGACTGGAGTTCAGACGTGTGCTCTTGATCTGCTTTTGATCTTGATCTGACTGCCCCAATAAGCCCGAGGCCGAACGCAGGTATTGCGGAGCGGGTAAACCGGCAGGAAGCCGGTTTACCCGCTCCGGGCCATGGATGGCCCGTCGCGGCGGCCCGCGGAGCAATGCCGGAGTGAGGGAACGCCGAGCCACAGCGAGGCGCCGACAGGCGGGGCAGAGCCCTTTGCTTACTTTGGGCTGGGCCGGCATTCCGGCTTTTCCAAAGTGAGCCGCTGTAAGAGCGGAACCATAGGCAGCCGTTACCTAAATAACGGATATGTACACTCCCCAAAAACCAAAAATCACCCACGGCCAAACTCAAAACTTCTCCCGCGAAATAAACCCCAACACCCCAGTATCCATCACCGGGTTAAACCGCACCCGGGTCGTAATGTCCTTCTCAATCTCACGCATCGCCACCTGCGGCAACGTCGAAATATCCGCATCCTCCCGAATCCGCGCCGGCGTCACCGACGAAGTCAAAAACGCCACCCCACGCTGTATCGACCACGCCAATGCAACCTGAGCCGGCGTCTTCTGCACCCGCCGTGCAATCCCGGTAATCACCGGCTCATCCAACACCCGCGGCTTCATCCCATGCCCCAGCGGCGCAAACGCCAACACCACAATCCCATGCTGCTTGCAGAACTCCAGTAACTCCCACTCCGGCAGATAAGGATGTGACTCCACCTGCACCACCGCAGGCTTTATCCGCGCCACCGCCACCAGCTCCCGCAGCGTTTCCAGGCTGATATCCGACAATCCGATGGACGCGCAGCGCCCCTCATCCACCAACCGCTCCAACACTCGCCACGTCTCGATCAGCGTCACGCCCGAGTCATACAGCACATGCCCAAACGCATCCCGTGGATGCAGCTCATCACCGGGCAAAAACGCAAACGGCGTATGGACCATGTAGCAGTCGATCACCTCCACCTGAAGCCTGCGGCAGCTGGCTTCAAACGCCGGCACCACTCGCTCGGGCCGATGGTTGTTGTTCCACAGCTTGGTGGTAATGAACAACTCATCACGCCGGACTTTGCCCGCTGCCACCGCGTCGTGAAGCGCAGCCCCCACCTGCGCCTCGTTACCATAACACTCCGCACAATCGAAATGCCGAAAGCCCGCATCCACTGCATCCGTGACCGCCTGGGCGGTGGCCATCAGGTCCCTGAACAGCGTGCCGAAACCCACCGCCGGCATCGCGCCCGAGCCATGCTGTAAAGGAAAACGGGTATCGCGAAGTGCATCGTAATAGCTCATTTTTTTACTCCACTAGCGTTTGAAATCGTTGACCGAACGACCACCGAGCGCAACGAACAGGCGCACCGTGTCGAGGTGTTGGGCGGTGCTGGCGCGGATCTGCCCGAGCAAGGCCTGCTCATAGGCGCGCTGAGCCTCCAGCACTTGCAGCAGGCCGTTCTCCCCTGCCCCATAGGCTTGCTGGTTCAGGCGCAAACTGTTGTCGGCGGCCTGCAGCGCGGCGGTCTGTGCCTGGGATTCCTCGGCGTCGTGGTGGATCGCCTGCAAGGTGTCCGCAACCTGGCCGAAGGACTGGATGACAGTCTGCTGATAGTGGGCGAGCGAAGCGTTGTAGCCCTCCACCGCCGCCAGGCGTTCGGCCTTGAGGGTGCCGCCGTCAAAGATCGGCCCCGCCAGCCCGGCGGCGAAACTCCAGAGTGCCGCACCGCCATTGCCCGACGCGGCCTGGGCCAATGAGGCGGACAGTTCCACATGGGGATAGAGATTGGCGGTGGCCACGCCGACCGCCGCACTGGCGGCACGCAGTTCGGCCTCGGCTTGCAGCACGTCGGGGCGATCGTGGGCCAGTTCGGACGGCAGGCTGACCGGCAACGTGGCGGCCGAGGCAAATTCAGCCAGGGTGAAGTCCGGCGCACGCCAATCCGCCGGGCCCTTGCCCGCCAAGATCGACAACGCATGCCGCGCCGCATCGCGCTGCTGGGCCAGTGGCGGCAACAGCGTGCGGTCCTGCGCCAGCCGCGTTTCGGCCAGGGACACGTCCAGCTGCGTCGCCGCACCACTGTGTTGTGCCGCACGCACGAGTTCGAGGTTTTTCGCATCGGTGGCGAGCAAGGTCTGCACCGCTCCCATCTGTGCGCTGGCCGAGGCCATCAACAGCGCCTGGCTGGCGACGTCGCCCGTCAGCGTCAGGTACGCCGCTTCGAAGCGATGCTGCTGGAGATCGGCAAAGGCCTGCTGCTGCTCGACCCGGCGCTGGTTGCCGCCGAATACGTCGAGGTCGAAACTGACCTGCGGCCCGACGCCATAGAAATTCGCCACCGCTGGCCGAGCGGCGTTATGCACGCGCTGGCGGCCCGCTTGCGCGGCAAAAGCCACCTGCGGGAAAAGCGCCCCCTCCGCCGCCGCCACCGAGGCCGCGGCCTGGCGCAACGTGGCATCCGCTGCCGTCAGCTCAAGGTTGCCGGCAATCGCCCGGCGCATGACGCTGTCGAGCTGATGGGAGTGGAAGGTCGACCACCAGTCGACGTTCACCTTCTGGTTGAACGAAACGTGCTGTTCAGCCTGCACGTCATAGTGCTGCGAAGCGCTAACGGACGGCGCCTTATAGTCCGGGCCAACCGAACACGCGGACAGGGTCATAACGGCCGTGATAACAAGCCCATGGGATTTCATTACGCACACTCCGGAAAACTAGTGGGTCGTGACAGGTTTACGCAGCAGCAGCACCAGCGGGCTCACCACCAGCATCGCCCACAGCAGGATCTTGAATTGGCCGAGCACCGCGATGAAAGCGGCCTGGCCGGTGATGGCTTCGTTCAGCGCAACGAATGCAGCCAGGGAGGTCGATGCCGGGACCGCATGCACGGTCAGGTGGCTGGCCAGCGCCACGTGCATCGCCTGGGTGTTGTTGAAGAAGAACCACTGCACCACCGCCACGCCGAGGGTGCTGCCGTAGACGCGGGACAGGTTGAACAGTCCGCTGCCTTCGGGGCGCAAGGTCGGGTCGAGGGTGCTGAACGCCACCCGGGAAAGCGCCGGCATCAGCATCCCCAGGCCGGCCCCTTGGATCGCGCCGGATACCGCCACCGGCCAGCCGTCCATCAGCGGTGAATAGCCAAGCATCGAGTGGTTGGCGTAGATCACCACGGCAATGCCGGCGACCACAAACGGGCGGCCATCGAGATGCGCGGGTACCCGGTTCATCAGCCAGAACGCACCCAGCAAGCCCAAGCCACGGGGAATGGTGAGGAAGCCTGTGGTGTCCGGCGGGAAGCCGAGCAGTTCATCCAGCATCGGCGAGGTCATCGCCATGGTCGGCAGCAGCACGAAGCCGACCGCGAAGAAGATGAGAGTCGACAGCACGAAGTTACGGTCACGCAGTAACCCCTTGCTGATGAAGTGTGTGCTGGCGGTAAACCGGTGCACTGTGAACAGGTAGAAACCCAGGGCACTGCCTGCGGCTTCCAGCCAGATTTCCGGCGAGTCGAACCACTCCAGGCGTTGGCCACGGTCGAGGAGCATTTGCAGGCCAATGACACCGAGGGTAAAGCTGCCGAACCCGAAGAAATCAAATGCCGGTGCGTTGGCGGCCTTCGTCTCTTCCTGCAACAACGCCACGATCAGCGCGATGCAGGCCAGCAGCGGCAGGCTGGCGTAGAACATCCAGTGCCAGCCGAAATGCTCGCTGATCCAACCGCCAATCGCCGGGCCGCTGACGATGCCCAGCAGCCCGATGGCCGTCCACAATGGGCCAAATTTTGGCCGTCGTGCCGGTGTCAATGTCTCGAGAGCGATGGCCATCGACAGAGGTGCCAATACGCCGCTGGCAGCCCCCTGGATGATCCGTGCGCCGACGAATTGCAGCGAGGTGGTGGCCTGTGTCGCGAGCAGCAGGCCGAGGGCGAGGATCACCATCGCCGCCTGGTAAACCGCCTTCACGCCGAAGCGCGCAGCAAGCCACTGAGCCACCGGCAACGTAATCGCGCTGGCCGCCAGGTACGACGTGAAGATCCACCCCGCCTCGTCATCCGTCATCGACAAACTGCCCTGCACAAACCGCAGGGCCGAGTTCGGCAGCGACACGTTGACCACCTGCAACCAGGTCACCAGCAAAGCCCCAAACCGGAGAGTACGTGCGCCATTCATGGGCCGGTCCTGATATCAACCGTCACCGTGGCGCTGGTGCCGGAGAACAGCGGCAAGTCCGCGTTGGCATCGTCCAGTTCCAGGCGCACCGGCACCCGCTGCACCACCTTGACCCAGTTGCCGGTGGCGTTTTCCGGCGGCAGTAGCGCGAAGTCGGCCCCGGCGCCCGGGCTCAGGCTGGTGATGTGCGCCTTGAAGGGATGGTCCGGGTAGGTGTCGAGTTTGATGGTTGCCTGCTGACCGGCGCGCATATGGGTCATCTGGGTTTCGCGGAAGTTGGCTTCAACCCAGGTGCGACGTGGCGACAACAAGGCGAAGGCCGGCGCGCCGTTGTTCAGGTAGTCGCCGACCTGCACGTCATCCACCTTGGCCACCACGCCGTCGTCGGGTGCATAGACCGTCGCGTACGAGAGGTAGAGTTGCGCCTCGTCGAGCTGCGCCTTGGCCTCGCGAATCGCCGGGTGACGGTCGATTTCAATGTTTGGATTGCCGTTCAAGGCCACCACGGTATTGGCGATCTGCTGCTCGATGGACGCCACGCGTTGCCGGGAAACTTTCAGGTCGGTATCGGCCCGCTCGAACACGGCCTGGGACACAAACTCGGTGGCCACCAGGGCCTTTTTGCGGGCGAACTCCTTCTGGTCGAAACCCGCCGATTCCTTGGCCGCCTGCAACTCGGCCTGCTGTTGTCGGTAGCTGGCCTTGAGGCCTTCGATCCGCAGGCGCGCCACGCTCAATTGAGCCTGCGCACGCTCGATCGCGACCTGGAACGGCTCGGGGTTGATACGCAGCAGTACCTGCCCCTTGTGTACCGACTGGTTGTCTTCCACGGCGATCTCCACGACCTGCCCGGATACCCGCGCATTGATCGACGCCTTCGCCACTCGGGCATACGCGTTATCGGTGGATACGTACGGCGCATCCTTGAGGTAATACACATACCCGGCCGCTGCAATGAGTACCGGAAAGCCCACCATCAACAGTGAACGCCAGGGGGTGCGGGTCGTGTTTTCCAACGCATTGCTCATGATCGAATCACCTTTGCTGAGCCCGGGATTTCTGAGGCTTTAATTTTGTGCAATGATGTAAGAATATCGACCCACCCACCTCTACTCAAGGATTTTTGTACGTCATGGCACAAAAAAAGATCACAGAGGCAAAAGGCCGTGGCCGCCCACGTGCCTACGACCCCGAAACGGCAATGCAAAAAGCCCTCGGGGTGTTTTGGAGTACGGGGTATTCCGGCGCCTCACTGGACAGCATCGCCACCGCCGCCGGGATGAACCGGCCAAGCCTGTATGCGGCGTTCGGCGACAAACACGCGATCTACCTCAAGGCGCTTGAGCAGTATTGGGGCCTCGCTTCAGCGGCCATCGACGAGGCGCTGGACGACCCGAGCCTGACCCTGGCAGAGGCGTTGATGCGCTTATATGAAGGCCAGTTGTCGATCTACTTTTCGGGGGATGGCGAGCCACGGGGCTGCTTTATCATCGGCACCGCCACCACGGAAGCGGTCGAGGATGCCGAGATTCGTGCCGTGCTTTTGCAGCGCCTCGACGCACTCGACGCCCATCTCGAAACCCGCCTGCGCACGGCCATTGAGGCCGGTGAATTGAAAGGTGGTGCAGACCCGGCGGCTGTCGCGGTACTCGCGGCCTCTTTGGTGCACAGCCTTTCGATTCGCGCACGGGCGGGCAAACCCCACGCCGAGCTGATCGCCCTGGCGCGCAATGCCGTGCAGGTCATCTGCGGATGAAGGAAGGCCTGGAAGACATTCTGGCCGAGCACCTGGCCGTGATTTTCTGCGGCATAAACCCCGGCCTGAAGGCCGCCGCCACCGGCCATCACTTCATGGGCAGGAGCAACCGGTTCTGGCGCACGCTGCACCTGGCCGGGTTTACGCCCCATGAAGTGCAGCCGGAAAACGACCGCACGATCCTGCAGTACCAGTGCGGACTGACCACGGTGGTGGAGCGGCCTACGGCCCGTGCGGATCAGTTGTCAGCGGATGAATTCAGGGCAGCAGCGGTGAGTTTTGAACGCAAGATCGCACGTTATGCGCCACGGTATGTGGCGTTTCTGGGAAAGGCAGCCTATAGCACGTTGAGCGGGCAGAAGCAGATTGCCTGGGGGCTTCAACCGCATACCCTGGGGCATGCAGCTGTGTGGGTTCTGCCCAATCCCAGCGGGAGAAACCTGGGCTTTACCCAGGCCCAGCTGGTCGAGGCGTACCGTCATCTGAAGCTGGCATTGGACGCCCCGGCCTAAACCACCGGCTGGTGACTGGTCACACAATGAATCCCCCCACCACCCGCCGCGATTGCATCGATATTGAGTTGCACCACCTCGCGCTCCGGGTAGAGCCTGGACAGTAGCTCAAAGGCTTTTGCGTCGGCCAACTTGTCGCCGAACTCGGGTGCGATCACCGCCCCATTGATGACGAAGTAGTTGATATAACCCGGCGCGAAATCCGGATTGTTCCGACTGAACCGGCTCTTGCGTGGATTAAGCGGCGGCGACACGGTGTGCACCTGCAGCGGCCGTCCGTCCGCATCGGTGGCCTGCTTGAGGATGTCGAGGTGCGCCAGCGTGACCTTGTGATCATAGGACTCGGGGTCGGTGTCGAGGTTGGCAATCACCACGCCTGGCTTGACGAAGCGTGCATAAAAATCGACGTGGGCATCGGTGATGTCTTTGCCCTTGATGCCCGGCAGCCAGATGATTTTGCGCAGGCCCAGGCGTTCCTTCAGCTCGGCCTCGACATCCGCCTTGCTCCAGCCCGGATTGCGGTTGGCATTGATCCAACTGCTTTCGGTCATGATCCCGGTGCCGTGGCCATCCACCTCGATGGCGCCGCCCTCGCCCACCAGTTCGCTGCGAATCGGCTGGGCCTCGGTGACTTCAGCCACCAGGGCGGCCAACTGCGCATCCTCGGCGTGCTGTTGTTTATTGCCCCAGCCGTTGAAGTTGAAATCCACCGCACCCAACCCGCCCTGGCCATCGACGACAAAATTGGCGCCGGTGTCGCGCATCCAGATGTCGTCCAGTTCCGTGATCACGAATGTGGTGTTGTGGGTGCCGCATTTTTCTTCGGCCAGCACCCGCTCCTCCTCGCGGCAGAACACGGTCACCGGCTCGTGGCGGGCGATGGCGCGGGCGATCCGGCCCAGGGCTTCTTGCACATCCGGCGTGAAGTCTTCGTGAATGGCCTCCTGCGCGCCAAAGGCGATGAACGCTTGCTGATGTTTTTCACCTTCGTCCGGCATGATCCAGCTCCCCTTTTTGGCGGCCTGTACCCAGCCTGGGCCCAACCCGAAAGACGCGGCTGCGCCCAAGGTGGCGACCACCGATGCCTGTTTGATGAATTCGCGACGTGTTGCCATAAGTGCCTCTGGAAGTTGAATCATTTGACCGTAGCGGTCTTGAACTTGGTCCAGACCCGCATTCGCGCACGCATGTCCGCCTGGGGAATGTCCTTACCCGGGATCAGGCGCTCGAACGTGACCTCGTCCGGGTAAATCTGCAGGTTGTTGCGCATCGCCGGGTCCACCTCCGGGCGCGCCTTGGCGTTCGCGGTGGGGTAACCGGTGAAGTTACTGATCGCCGCCATGTTCTCCGGGCGCATCACGAAGTTGATGAACGCGTAGGCGTACTCCGGATGCCGGGCATCGACCGGGATCGCCATGGTGTCCATCCACACCGTCGTGCCTTCGCGGGGGATGTGATAGTCGAACCTGACCTTTTTGCCGGCAGCATCCGCCGCCCGCTGTGCCTGGGTCATGTCGCCGCTGTAGCCGAGGGACAGGCACAGGTTGCCGTTCACCAGGTCGGTCACCGGTTGCGACTGGAACTTGCGAATGTAAGGCCGCAGCTTGAGCAATAGCTCGCTGGCGGCGGCCAGGTCTGCCGGCTTGGCACTGCGTGGGTCACGCCCCAAATAGTTGAGTGCTACCGCCAGCACTTCGTCCGGTGAGTCGATCAGGGAAATCCCGCAGTCGGCGAACCTGGCGGCCAGCTCCGGCTTGAACAACAGGTCGAGGCTGTTGACCGGCGCATCCGGCAGGCGCTGCTTGATTTGCTCGGTGTTGTAGGTCAGGCCGATGGTGCCCCAGGTGTAGGGAACGGTGGCGGTGTTCGAGTAGGTGTAGTGCGTGCGCAGCTTCTGCAAACCGGGCTCGATGTCATTCAGGGCGGTGAGCCTGGACTGATCCAGCGGTTGCAGGCTGCCCGCACGCATGAGCCGTTCGCCCACGGTGTCGCCTGGGAAGATCAGGTCATATCCGCTGCCGCCGGCCATCAGCTTGGCCTCCAGGGTTTCGCTGCCGTCCATCACATCGTAGATCACCTTGATCCCGGTTTCGGCGGTAAACCGCGACAACGTGTCCTCGGCGAAGTAATCGGCCCAGTTGTAGAGCTTCAGGGTCTTTTCTTCGGCGTGCAGCGACGGCGCCAGCGCCAGGCAGCAGAGCAACAGCGTGCAAGGCATCTTCATGTCAAAGCCCTCGGTAGGTGTGGTGACCATCCAGACTCAACAGCCCGCCATACATTTCCGGGCGACGGTCGCGGTAGATGCCCCAGGTCAGGCGGTCCTCGCGCATCGCCGCCAGGTCCAGGCGGTGCACCAGCACACCGGTGCTGTCGCGGTCCGCTTCGGCGAGCAACTTGCCCTTGTGATTGCAGATGAAGGACGAGCCGTAGAAGTCCATCTGCAAGGTCGGGTCGGTGGTCGCCACCTCGCGGCCGACACGGTTCGAAGCGACCACCGGCACGAGGTTGGCAGCCGCATGCCCACGCATGGTCATCTGCCAATGGTCCCGGGAATCCAGGGCCGCGCAGCCCGGCTCAGAGCCGATCGCCGTGGGAAACAGCAACACTTCGGCGCCCATCAGCGCCAGGCAGCGCGCGGTCTCGGGGAACCACTGATCCCAGCAGATGCCCAGGCCGATGCGCCCGAACGCCGTGTCCCAGACCCGAAAGCCGGTATCGCCGGGGCTGAAGTATTCCTTCTCCTTATAACCGATGGCGTTGGGGATATGGGTCTTGCGGTACACCCCGAGTAACTGCCCATCCGCATCGGCCACGCTCAGTGAGTTGAAACAGGCATTGCCAGCCTTTTCGAACCAACTGAGGGGCAGCACCACCCCCAATTCCCGGGCCAGGGCGGCGAAGCGTTTGAGCACCGCGCTGTGCCGGTATTCCTGCGCCAGCGCGAGGTGTTTGTGATGCTGCTCGATGCAAAAATACGGGGTGGCAAACAGCTCCTGCAGCAGGATCACTTGCGCGCCTTTGCTGGCCGCATCACGCACCAATTGTTCTGCCAGATCCAGGTTGTTCGGCAGGTCCCAGGTGCAGGGCATTTGCGTGACAGCAATCGTCAGTACGGACATGGCATCACCCCTTTACCGGCCAGGCGGGTTGCTGCTGGGTGATGCAATGCACCCCGCCGCCGCCGTGGGCCAGGTGATTGATCCGTACCGGCACCACCACGCGCCCCGGGAACGCCTGGGCCAATACATCGGCGGCCACCTGGTCGGCGTCAATGCCATAGGCCGGCATGATGATCGCGTCGTTAGCGAGGTAAAAGTTGGTGTAGGAGGCGCAAAACACTTCGGCCTCGGTGTCTACGGCGTCGGTGGCTTCATACAGCTCGATCAGCTCGAAGCGCCGGCCCTGGGCGTCGGTGGCCAACTCCAGGGCCCGGCGATTTTCCCGTACCACCTCGGCGTACACCGAGTGTTTGTCGTGGGTGGCGTCCACCAGCAACACGCCCGGACGGGCGAAGGCGCACACGCCATCCACATGGCCGTCGGTCATGTCGCCGGTCACATGGTCGGGATCCCCTGGCAGCCAGATGGTTTTTTTCACGCCCAGCAAACGCGTGAAGATCGCCTCGATCTCGGCCTTGGTCATCCCAGGGTTACGGTTGGGATTGAGCAACACCGATTCGGTGGTAATCAACGTGCCCTCGCCGTCCACATGAATCGCGCCGCCTTCGTTGCTCAACGGCGTGCCGAAGCATTCCGTGCCTATGTGATTGAGCACGCGGCGGGCCAGGCTTTCGTCCAGGTCATGGGCCGACTTGCCACCCCATGCATTGAAGCGCCAGCTCACACCGGCGAGGCCCTGTTGCGAGTGGCACACAAAGCTCGGGCCGGAGTCGCGACACCAACTGTCGTCCACCGCCACTTCGATCAGTGCAATGTTCGGCCCGCACAATGCCCTGGCGCTGGCGACGGCCGAAGGGTCAACGATCATTTTCACCGGTTCAAAACGCGCGATGGCATTGGCGACACGGGCAAAGTCCTCCTGCACCAGCGGCAACGTAACGCCCCAGCCAGACTCCCAAAGCGCCTGGTTATGCGGCCAGACCATCCACGTCGCCGCATGCCTGGCCCACTCCGCCGGCATCCACCAGCCACTGTCCTGAATTTCATTCTGCTGCATGACAAATACCTTTGAGTTAAGTCATTGTGTTCAATGAAAACTGTCTGCTAGGTCTTGGCATGCATGCTACGGCTGTAAAAACGGGCAAACAAACGATGGATTTTGTGGAAAACTGATTAGAGGAACTTATCAGCATGCTTAACCATTGGCCGCCCCTGGGCACCCTCCGCGGCTTCGAAGCCGCCGCCCGGCTGGGCAGTTTCCACAAGGCCGCCGAGGAACTGCACCTCACCCAATCGGCAATCAGCCAGCAAATTCGCAGCCTTGAGGCGTACCTAGAACAGCCGCTGTTTTTCCGCAGTGGGCGCAGCGTCAGCCTGACCGATGCCGGGCACGATTTCCTCAGCACCACCCAGGCGTTATTGCAGCAATTGGCCGTGGGGGTTCGTCGCCTGGGGCAGTACCGCAAACCCAATCAACTGGTGCTCAACACCACGCCAACCTTCGCCCGCCACTGGCTGTTGCCGCGCCTGGAAGATTTCCGCCGCCAGCACCCTGAAGTGGACCTGTGGATATTCAGCACCGACGAAGTCCCGGACATGGCCAGCCAGACCATCGACCTCGCCGTGCGCGACGACATCAGTTCCCAAGCCGAATGCAGCTTCAAGGTGCTGCATGCCGACCGCCTTTTCCCGGCGTGCCATCCGCGCGTGTTGGCACTGCCCAAGGAGCAACGCACCACCCTCCACGGCGAGCGGGAGATGGATTGGAGCCATTGGGCGGTAGAGGCCGGGATTGATGTGGGCCAGAAGGATCAGGGGCTGAATTTCTCTGACCCCGGGCTGTTGCTGGATGCGGCGTGTACGGGGTTGGGGATTGCGCTGGTCAGCCGGTTATTGAGTCGCCAGGCGCTGGAGAGCGGGCTATTGCAGCCGCTGGTAGAGGCAACCATTCGCGGCCCAAACTGGGCCTTGCTGACCCACCGTGACAGCGAGAACAACCCGCTGGCACGGTGCTTCAGTGAATGGTTGATCGGCAATCTGGCAACTGCCGGCGCCGGTTAGTCGCGGCTGACGCTCAGCTTCTCCCACAAAAAGCTGTAGACCAGCGCACTCATATGCGCAGCCTGCGCATTGTCTGCCGCCCCGCCGTGCCCACCTTCGATATTTTCGTAGTACGTCACGTCCTTGCCGGCATCGATCATCTTCGCCGCCAGTTTGCGGGCGTGGGCTGGATGCACACGGTCATCGCGGGTCGAGGTCAGGAAAAACACCGGCGGGTAGGCCTTCGCCGGATCGAACAGGTGGTACGGCGAAAACGTCTGGATGTACGCCCACTCTTCAGGCTCGTCCGGATTGCCGTATTCCCCCATCCACGACGCTCCGGCCAACAAGAGGTGATAGCGCTGCATGTCGAGCAGGGGCACCTGGGAGACGATTGCACCGAACAGTTCCGGGTATTGGGTCAGCATATTGCCGACCAACAGACCACCGTTACTGCCACCCTCCGCGCCCAAGTAGCGGGGCGAAGTAATCCCGCGGTCGATCAGGTCACGGGCCACCGCGGCAAAATCTTCATAGGCCCGCGGACGGTTCTGCTTGAGTGCCGCCTGGTGCCAGCGAGGACCGTATTCACCGCCACCGCGAATGTTGGCAACCACATACACCCCGCCTTTCGAGAGCCAGGCGCGGCCTACTTCACCGGAGTAATGCGGGGTCAGGGAGTATTCAAAGCCGCCGTAGCCATAGAGCAAGGTCGGCGCCGTGCCGTTGCGCGGCAAGTCTTTCTCGCACACCACGAAATACGGCACACGGGTGCCATCCCTGGAGACCGCAAAGTGCTGCTCGATCATGTGCTGGCTGGAATCGAAAAATGCCGGCAAGGTTTTCAGTACCTCGGGCGGATGACCGATCTCGGCCAGCGATAAGGTGGTCGGCGTCAGGTAGTCAGTGGTCACCAGCCAGACGGCATCACTGTCGTCGCTGTCCACCGCGCTGGCATACACCGTCCCCATGCCGGGCGCGCCGGTGAACTCGCTGCGCTGCCATCCGTTCGCGCCGGGAGTCAGCACACTGAGGCGATTCTTGACGTGATCCAGTACGTTCAGCACCAGGTGATTCAGCGTCCAGAAAAACCCCGCCAGCGAGGTGCTGTCCGTAGGAGCGAACAGCACGTCGAAATCCCGCTGGCCTGCCATGAAGCGATCAAACCGGATCGCCAGCAAAGAGCCGGCCGCAAACACCTCATCGAGCGCCCAGTCCTCCCGCAGTTCCAGCAGCAGCCAGTCTTTGTACACCGACTTTTCCGCCGAGTTCGGCGCGTCGATTTTGCTTAACTGGTTGTCGCTGCCCCGCAGGTACAGCTCGTTGTTGTAGAACGCCAGCGTGCGGCTGACGAAGTCACGCTCATGGCCGGGCGTGTCGTCGTGCATCGCCGCGATGTACATATCATCCAGCCTGCCTTCGTAGACAACACAGGCGGCACTCAGCGGCGTACCGCGCTGCCACTGTTTGACGATGCGCGGGTAGCCGGAGCGGGTCATCGTCCCTTCACCAAAATCGGTGAAGACATAGACGTTGTCACGGTCGATCCAGCCCAGGCCGCCCTTGGACTCGGGCAACTGAAAGCCGTCCTCGACCCAGGTCTTGCTGGCCAGATCAAACTCCCGGGTGACATTCGCATCGGCGCCGCCGCGGGACAGCGCCAGCAGGCAGCGCTGGTAGTCCGGGCGCAAGAATCAGCACCGTGCCACACCCAGTTTTCGCCTTCGGCGGCGTTCAATGCATCCAGGTCCAGCAACGTTTCCCAGGCGGGCTGAGGCTTGCGGTATTCCGCCGGCGTGGTGCGACGCCACAGGCCCCGCGGGTGAGCGGCGTCCATCCAGAAGTTGTAGTAATAGGCGCCGACCTTGTCGACGTGGGGGATGTTGCTGTCCGAGTCCAGCATCTCCAGCACGTCGGCCTTGATTTGCTGGAAGCTGTCGGAGCGGGCGAGCCGGTCTTCGGTCTTGAGGTTCTGGGCCTGTACCCAGTGCATCGATTGCTCGCCGTCGACGTCTTCAAGCCATTGGTAGGGATCGTTGGACGTTTCGGGAAGTTTTGACATGGTCGAATCCTGTCGAAAAGCAGAAATGGATAGCGCGTAGGGTGCCCGACTTTGATCCTTTTGAGCGATAAAAAAGCAAGTTTGCATGCCTGCCGAATATCGTCTGATTCGAGGACGTTCCTGAAACCGAAAGTGCCTGGCCAATGAGCCTGCTATCCTCACCATGCCCCATGGCACTCATCCCGAAAGCATCGGGGTGGGCGCCCAAACACAAAAGGAGAATAATTGTGTTCCCATTGGATATTTGGCTGACCTATACCGCCGCCTGTCTGTTACTGGTGCTTTCCCCAGGGCCGGATAACCTGCTGGCAATCGCCAGGGGGCTCAGCCAGGGCAGACTAGCGGCAGCCATCTCAGGAATGGCTTCGGGCACCGGCATCCTCTTTCACGTGACAACCGCCTCCCTGGGGTTGACCCTCTTGATGCAGACCTCAGTGCTGGCCTTCTGGATCGTCAAGGTGATCGGGGCCAGCTACTTGCTTTGGCTCGGCATCAAAGTCTTGCGCTCGCGTAGCCTGATCAACTTTCAGCCTGCCGCGCGCCAGCCCTTGAAAAAAATATTCCTCACCGGTTTTCTGTCTGCGGCCCTGAATCCCAAGCCGGGCCTCTTTGTGCTCGCCTTCATTCCTCAGTTCGTCAACCCCAAGCTGGGCTCGGTCACCGTGCAAATGATGGTGTACGGCGCCTGGTTCGCCGGTTTGACCGCACTGGGCTTCGCCCTCATGGGGATTTTTGCGACGGGTCTTTCGGCGTGGCTGCAACGCAAGCCCAAGGTGGTCAACGGGCTTAACCTGGGCGCCGGCTTTACCTTCGTGGCCTCGGGGCTGTCGATCGCAGCGTTGAGCCAGAAGTAAAAAGACACTCATGGCCGGCCAGCCCCGGCCAGATTCAAGGCAAAAAAAAGCCTGCATCTCTGCAGGCTTTTCTCAATGTCTGGCTCCACGACCTGGACTCGAACCAGGGACCCAATGATTAACAGTCATTTGCTCTACCAACTGAGCTATCGCGGAATGCGCCGTATGTTACTGATTGAAAAGGAGAAGTCAAGCATTCAGTGAGATTTTTGCTTCACCCAGGTGCGCCGCGCTGGAAAATCACCACGCCACTTCCTGTCACGACGCTGTCATACGTCAACGCCAACATCCGCGAATACCCCGCCCCTGCCCTCTTCTTGAAGGACGACACATGCACACTCGCTCAGGCCCGCCAGCGGTAAAAACCCTGCTTGCCCGCTTTATCGTTATCGGATGCAGCCTGACAGTGAGCGCGTGTGACAGTGTCACCGGAAGCGCGCCTGCCGCCTCTGGTTCCTTCAAAACCCTGGACGGTGCACCGCCGTTGGTTATCGGCCATCGCGGCCTGCCAGGACTGTACCCGGAAGAAACCCGGGCCTCCTACGAACATGCAGCCGACGCTGGTGCGGATTCGCTGGAGCTGGACCTGCACATGACCAAGGACTGTGTATTGGTGGCCCGGCACAATCCCTGGTTGAGCGACAACACCAATATCAGCGACGTCGCGAAGACCAATCCAGAAGTTGCACGCCGCAAGCGCACGGTTCCCGGTGTACTGGTTAACGTCAAATATCCCGCCACTGCAGAAAATGGCCCGGCCCAATACCTCAGTGATCTGACGAACCCCAACGATCCAAAATCCGTGTTGAAGTCCTTGATCGTGGATGGCGAAGACCATACCAACGACTGGTCAATCAGCGATTTCACCCTGGCCGAACTCAAGCAATGGATCGGCGGCACGACGTACGACGCCCGCGACGAGCGTCCGACCGAACTCAACGGCAAGCTGCCGATCCTGAGTTTCCAGGAAGTGATCGACATCGCAAAAGCCAAAAGCGCCGCCACAGGCCGTGTGATTACCACCTACCCAGAAAGCAAGAACCCGGTCTGGAACAACGCCCAGGCCATCGCCAATGGTTGCGGCGCGCCGGGCAGTCATCCGTTCGAAGCGGCGTTTCTCAAGACCCTTAAAGACAACAACCTCAATCGCAAAGACGCGCCGGTGTTTGTGCAGAGCTTCGACCCGAACAGCCTGAAGTACCTTCGCTCTATCGGCCTGCAATCCAGGGCGGTGCAGTTGGTGGATGGGAACGGTGTGAACTTCAAGACCGGCGAGACCATTTTCATCACGGACAAACCCAACACTTTCGTCAGCGGCCGCCCCTACAGCTGGACCGTCGCCGGCGATCCACGCGCCTTTGGTGCGATGCTGACGCCGGCCGGGTTGGCCGAGGTCAAGACCTACGCCGACGGCATCGGGCCGTGGAAGCCGCAGGCGATGGCGCTTACCGCCTCTTCAGCGCAAAACCCGGGTTTGCCCGAGGTCGACACCTTCAAGCCGACCAGCCTGATCAGCGATGCCCACAAGGCCGGTTTGTTCGTCCATATCTTCACCTTCCGCAACGAAGCGAAGTACCTGGCCGGTGCCTACAAGGGCAATCCGGCGGCCGAATACCTGGCCTTCCTCCGGGCGGGCGTTGATGGTGTATTTACGGACTTCACGCCGACGGCCGTTGCGGCCCGGAACACCTACCTTAAAGAAGTCGCGCACTAAACAGTCATCAAGGTAAATGGCGGCCTTCGCTGCCGCCATTGCTCAATCCAACTGCTCGATCACCCCGCCCGCCTTGAGCTGCCCCAGTTGCTCTGCCGACAAACCCAGGCGCTCGCCCAGCACTTCATACGTATGCTGCCCCAACATCGGTGCCGGCCTTACATACTCCACTGGCGTGCCCGACATCTTGATCGGGCTGCCGACCATGGCGAACTCCGGATTCCTGGGATGCGGGATCTTCACCATCAACCCACGGGCAATCACCTGAGGCTCTTCCAGGGATTGCGCGATGTTGTTGATCGCCCCCACCGGCACCTTCGACGCGTGAATGCTCGCCACCCACTCGTCCGCCGTACGCTGCAGAAAATGCGCCGACAACAGCTCGACAATCTCCGCCCGATGCGCGACTCGATCGGCATTACGCCGAAAGCGCGGATCATCCGGCAAGTGCGGCAAGCCTATGCTGTGGCACAGCGCAATAAACTGGCTGTCGTTGCCGCAGGCGATAATGAAGTCGCGGTCTGCCGCACGGAACACCTGGTACGGCACGATGTTGGCGTGGGCGTTGCCGTACCGCTGCGGCACCTTGCCCGAGGCCAGGTAGTTCATGCTCTGGTTGGCCAGGGTTGCCACTTGTACGTCCAGCAGCGCCATGTCGATGTGTTGGCCGACGCCGGTGCGTTCGCGGCTGAGCAGTGCGGCTTGGATGGCGACCGTGGAATACAGCCCGGTCATCAGGTCGGAAAACGCCACGCCGACTTTTTGCGGACCGCCGCCGGGCAGGTCGTCGCGTTCGCCGGTGATGCTCATCAGGCCGCCGATGCCCTGGATGATGAAGTCATAGCCGGGCTCTTCGGCACGCGGGCCGGTCTGGCCGAAGCCGGTGATGGAGCAGTACACCAGCCGTGGGTTGATCTCAGCCAGGGTCGCGTAGTCCAGGCCGTAGCGCGCCAGGGAGCCGGCCTTGTAGTTTTCGATCAGTACGTCGGAGCTGGCCGCCAGGGCTCGCACCAGTTCCTGGCCTTCAGGGGTGGCGAGGTCGATGGCCACGGATAATTTGCCGCGGTTGGTGGACTGGTAATAAGACGCTTGCCCGGACGACTCACCGGTGTCGGTCTTCATCCACGGCGGGCCCCAACCACGGGTGTCGTCACCGCTTTGCGGCCGTTCGATCTTGATCACTTCCGCGCCGAGGTCAGCCAACACCTGGCCACACCAGGGCCCGGCCAATACCCGGCTTAAATCCAGCACCCGCAAACCTGTCAATGCACCCATTATTCTTGTCCTGTGATGAGTCGAAATCAGCCGACTGCCGGCTCTTCATGACGCAGGGAAATCCCCAGCACGGCACGCCGCCGCAGCCAGGGGCTGGGGCGATAACGTGGGTCGTGGGTGAGTTCGCTCATGCGCTGCAAAATCGTGAGGATGCGCCGGGGCCCGAGGGCATCGCCCCACGCCAGCGGCCCCTGCGGGTAACCCAGGCCCCGTTGTACGGCCTGTTCGATGTCGTCGACGCTGGCGATGCGTTGCTGGGCGATGTCGCAGGCCAGGTTGACCACCATCGCCAGGGTGCGCTGGGCGACGAAGCCGACGCTGTCGCTGATCACTGTCACGCCCACCCCGTCACTGGCGAGCAGCGCGTGGGCGGCGTCGCGGGTGGCGGTGGAGGTCAGCGGGTTTTGCATCAGGGTGCGATGGCGTGACAGGTCGGTCAGCAGGTCGATGCACAGGGTGCGCGCCGGGTCGGTGTGGAAGCGTTCGCTGGCCGATGTGGCATCGAGGCCGTAAGGCGCCAGCAGGCACAACGCTTCGGGCGAAGGTTGCGCCGCGCTTTCAAGGTGCGCGCCCAACTCGATCACCAAGGCGCTCAGGCGCTCGTAGTCGTCGGCATTTTCGGTGGCGATCCACACCGGCGGCAACGGCTTCACTGAAGGCACCGGCTGCGGCTGCGGGCCGTCGACCACCTGGCCATTTTCATAACGGTAGAAGCCCTGCCCGCTCTTGCGCCCCAGGCGTCCGCCCGCCAGCATCTGACGGGTCAGGGGCGACGGTTTGTAGCGCGCTTCTTGATAGAACTGGTTGTAGATCGACTCCATCACCGGGTGGGAAACGTCGAGCCCGGTGAGGTCCAGCAATTCCAGCGGGCCCATGGGAAAGCCTGCGCCCTCACGCAGGATACGGTCGATATCGCCGCGCTCGGCAATGCCTTCATCGAGCATTTTCAAGGCTTCGGTACCGTAGGCACGGCCGGCGTGGTTGACGATAAAGCCCGGGGTGTCCTTGGCACGCACACCGCGATGGCCGGTGCGGGCCACGAAGGCCAGCAGGTCGTCGCCGACCTTCGGCGCAGTGGCCAGGCCGTCGATCACTTCGACAACGCGCATCAACGGCACCGGGTTGAAGAAGTGCAGACCGGCCACCCGCTCAGGGTGTTGGCAGCCGGTGGCGATGGCCGTGACCGACAGCGACGAGGTGTTGGTGGCGAGGATGCAACCCGCGCTGACCACGCCTTCCAGTTGCTGCAACAGGCCGCGCTTGGCGTCGAGGTTTTCGACGATCGCCTCCACCACCAGGTCGCAGTCGTGCAGCGCCTCAACCGTGGCGGCGACGTGCAGGTTCTCCAACGCGGCGTCCATCGCCGCCTGGGTGATCTTGCCCTTGGCGGCCAGCTTTGAAAGCGTCGCGCCGAGGTTGTCCCGAGCGGTTTGCGCGGCGCCATCGCGGGCATCGAACAAGCGCACCAACACGCCCGCCTGGGCGGCAATCTGAGCGATCCCGGCGCCCATCACGCCGGTGCCTACCAGGCCCATGATCTTGATTGAATCCGTCATCGTCATTCCCCCAGGTAGTTCGCGGTGCGTTTTTCGAAGAACGCCGCGGCGCCCTCCTTCTGGTCCGCCGAATCGAACAGCAGTTGAAAGGCCTTGCGCTCCAGCACCAGCGCACTTTCCAGCGGCAGGTCGGCGCCAGCGAGCATCACTTCCTTGATCTGCTCCACCGCCAGCGGCGGCAACGCAGCGATCTGCGCGGCCAGTTCCAGGGCGCGAGGGATAGTCTGGTCATCCGCCACCACTTCGCTGAGCATGCCCATGGCGAGGGCTTCCGGCGCCTTGACCATGCAGCCGGTCAACGCGATGCGCATGGCCTGGAACTTGCCCACGGCGCGCACCAGGCGCTGGGTGCCACCGGCGCCCGGCATCAGGCCCAGCTTGACCTCGGGTTGAGCGAACCGCGCCGACTCTCCGGCGACGATCAGGTCGCAATGCATGGCCAGCTCACAACCGCCCCCCAGGGCAAAACCGTTCACCGCAGCGATCACCGGCTTCGGGCAGCGGCTGATGGCTTCCCACAAATACTCGGTGTGCCGGCGGTACATCTCGATCGGCGTGGCGCTGGCGAATTCCTTGATGTCGGCACCGGCCACGAAGAACTGATCGCCGCCGGTGAGCACGATGGCGCGCACATCACGTCGCTTGGCCAGGGCACGAAAATGCTCGGCCAGTGCTTCGCGAACCCGGGCGTTCAAGGCGTTTTTTACTTCGGGACGGTGGATGCGTACCACGGCAACGCCATTGTCCTGAACGTCGAGGTGCACTACGGGTGGGTCGAGGCTGGCCACAAGTTCTCCTGCTGCAATGTTCTTGTTAGTTCGGATATCGGATGTTTCGCTATGCGAAACAACATTCCGTATTTAGCGATAATCATAAGGACCGACTCGTCGTGATGTAAACGTAAAAACCTGACCCGCCCATAAATCGGGCTATAACTCGTTGTTTAGAAGGGTTTTATTAAACAAAAAGACAATCACCCGCGAAGTTGATTAGTTTCGCTGTGCGGAATACAATTTTGTTTTGTTGATTTTCTAAAAAAAGGGGGACTAACATGCGCAGTCGAAACCTGGACCCGAATACACCTGAAACACCTGCCGGCAACCACGGGTTCGAGCACTTGCTGATCGATCCGATGAATGCCGACGAGGAAGAAGACAAGGACCGCCAGTTCGTCACCGCCCTGGCCCGAGGCTTGGAATTGCTGCGTTGCTTCACCCCCAGCGAAAGCGTGCTGGGTAACCAGGAGCTGGCGCGCAAGACCGGGCTGCCAAAGCCGACGATTACACGGATGACTCATACGCTGACCCGCTTGGGGTATCTCAAGCACCTGCCGCAGTCGGGCCGGTATCAGCTGGATGTAGGGGTGATGGCGTTCGGTTACGCGATGCTGTCGAACCTGTCGGTGCGGGCTGTGGCCCATCCGCTGATGGAGACGATGGCCAAGTACGCCCAGGCCGCTGTGGCCATGGCCACCCGCGACCGTTTGGACATGGTGTACCTGGACGTGGTCCAGGGTGAAGCCAACATGACCATGCGCCGCCAGGTCGGTACACGGTTGCCGTTGCACTTGAGTTCCGCAGGCCGCGCCTGCCTGGCCGCGATGCCGGAAAACGAGCGGGAATTTATCCTCGACCATATCCGCCAGCGTCACCTGGAGGACTGGCCGGGCATCAGGAAGGGCCTGGAACGTGCCTTCCGGGATTACACCGATTTCGGCTACTGCATGTCGATCGGTGAGTGGCACCGCGATGTAAACGCCATCGCCGTACCGCTGCTGCATGCACAACATGGGCTGCTGACGTTCAACTGTGGCGGACCGAGTTTTCACCTTTCCCGGGAGAAACTCGAGGACGACATCGGGCCCCGTCTCAAGCACATGGTGAACAACATCGAGGCCGCTGCCCGCTAGACAGATCGGTGCAAGGCCTCGGCAGATTGACGACAACAGGCCCGCCGAACGGGCCGCTGAGGAATGCACATGATCCGAGACCCCGAAACGCTTCATCTGTTGCTGGAAACCCTCCAGCAGTTCGTCAACGAAGCGCTGATCCCACGGGAAAACGAACTGGCCGAGACCGATGACGTCCCGGCGGATATCGTCAGCCAGTTCCGCGAGCTGGGCCTGTTCGGCCTGACCCTGCCCGAAGCCTACGGCGGCCTCGGGCTGACCATGGAAGAAGAGGTCAACGTGGCCTTTGAACTGGGCCGAACCTCTCCGGCATTCCGCTCCTACTTCGGCACCAACAACGGCATCGGTTCCATCGGCATCCTGCTGGACGGCACCGAGGCGCAGAAGCAGCACTACCTGCCGAAACTGGCCAGCGGCGAGTTGCTCAGCTCGTTCTGCCTGACCGAACCGGACTCCGGCTCCGACGCCGCCTCGCTGAAAACCACGGCGGTGCGCGACGGTGACCACTATGTCATCAACGGCACCAAGCGCTTTATCACCAACGCCCCCCACGCCGGGATCTACACGGTGATGGCCCGCACCAACCCGGACATCAAGGCCTCGGGCGGCATCAGTGCGTTTATCGTCGAGCGCAACACGCCGGGCCTGTCCCTGGGCAAGCGTGACCACAAGATGGGCCAGAAAGGCGCCCACACCTGCGACGTGATTTTCGACAACGTGCGCGTGCCGGCCGACCAGTTGATCGGCGGCGTCGAAGGCGTGGGGTTCAAGACCGCGATGAAGGTGCTCGACAAGGGGCGCCTGCACATTGCCGCCGTCAGCGTCGCAGCCGCCGAACGCATGCTCAACGATGCACTGAACTACGCCCTGGAACGCAAACAGTTCGGCCAGCCGATTGCCGAGTTCCAACTAATCCAGGCGATGCTCGCCGACAGCAAGGCCGAGATCTACGCCGCCCGTTGCATGGTGGTGGACGCTGCGCGCAAGCGTGACGAAGGCCAGAACATCAGCACCGAAGCGTCCTGCTCGAAGATGTTCGCCACGGAAATGTGCGGCCGGGTGGCCGACCGTTGCGTGCAGATTCACGGCGGTGCCGGGTATGTGAGCGAATACGCCATCGAGCGGTTCTATCGCGATGTGCGCTTGTTCCGGCTGTATGAAGGCACCACGCAGATCCAGCAATTGGTGATCGCCCGCAACATGATTCGCGAGGCCAAACACTAAACCTTCGGAACAACACAGAACCCATGTGGGAGCGGGCTTGCTCGCGAATGCGGTACCTCAGCCACCGGATGCATTAACTGACACACCGCATTCGCGAGCAAGCCCGCTCCCACATTTTGACCGTGGTCCAACCGCATTACCGCAACACCCATAACTTGTGCCCTAACAACTACAACAAGGTATCGCTATGGAAGTCGCCGCTTCGGCGGGTGCGTTGTCGCCCGCGAAAAACAACCTGTGGATCATTGTCTTCATCTTCTGCTTCCTCGGCCTGCTGATCGACGGTGCCGACTTGATGCTGCTGTCCTACAGCCTCAGCAGCCTCAAGGCCGAGTTCGGCCTGACCAGCGTCGAAGCCGGCAGCCTGGGCAGTTTCACCCTGGCCGGGATGGCCATCGGCGGGATTTACGGGGGGTGGGCCTGTGACCGTTTTGGCCGGGTGAAGACCGTGGTCTGGAGCATCGTGCTGTTCTCCGCCGGCACGGCAATCCTGGGCATGACCCACAGCTATTGGCAGTTCGCGAGCACGCGTTTCTTCGCCTCCCTCGGGTTGGGCGCACTGTATGTGGCGTGCAATACGCTGATGGCCGAATACGTGCCGACCCGCTATCGCACCACCGTGCTCGGCACCCTGCAGGCCGGCTGGTCGGTGGGCTACATCGTCGCCACCTTGCTCGCCGGCTGGATCCTGCCGAACCACGGCTGGCGCTGGTTGTTCTACGTAGCGATCATCCCGGTGATCCTCGCCGTGCTGATGCAACGCCTGGTGCCGGAGCCCCAAGCCTGGATCAAGGCCCAGGCCGAACGCGCCCGGGAAAAGGCCGAAGGCATCAAGCGCGTGTCGGCGAAGAAGCCCGACGGCATGTTCAAGCTGATCTTCAGCGACCCGAAAGCCAGCCGCATGTTTGTCCTCTGGGCGCTGACCGCAGGCTTCCTGCAGTTCGGCTACTACGGCGTCAATAACTGGATGCCGTCGTACCTGGAAGGCGAGCTGGGGATGAACTTCAAGTCGATGACCAGCTACATGGTCGGTACCTACGCGGCGATGATTTTCGGCAAGATCCTCGCCGGGCTCGCGGCAGACCGCCTGGGCCGACGCCTGGTGTTCGCCGTTGGCGCGTTGGGCACGGCGATTTTCCTGCCGGTGATCGTGCTGTTCCAGAGCCCGGATAACATCCTGTGGATGCTGATTGTGTTCGGCTTCCTGTACGGCATTCCCTACGGCGTGAATGCGACCTACATGACCGAAAGCTTCGAGGCGAAATTTCGCGGCTCGGCAGTGGGCGGGGCCTACAACATTGGCCGAATTGGCGCAGCGGTGGCACCCGCAGCCATTGGCTTCCTGGCGTCCCATGGCTCGATCGGCGTCGGATTCCTGGTGATGGGCGGCGCGTATTTTATCTGCGGGGTGATCCCGGCGCTGTTTATCCGCGACAAGCAGTTTGACCCGCAAAAACAATAAGCCCCACGCCGGGGCCCGTGGCGACGCGGCCCCGGCTATAAGACGTGCGGCAGTTATACCCTTGGGCAAACCGGGCTAGACTATACGTCAGTCCTACGGAACTGAAGGAACAGTACGACGCTCTCACCCAGCCTGTAAGACAGTTTTGTGCTTAGGGGCTCATACACTTATGAAAACACCGACCCAGACCAACGCAATTGACTTCGACAGTGCCAAATTGCAACGCCTGGGCTTTGGTCAGCCTTCCCTTCTTACACGACGCCCCGCCACGGTTGAGCAACTTCGCCAGCAACTGGGCATGCAATTGCAAACCAGCCTGGAGCCGGAGCACATCCTTGCGCTGTTCTTCCGCGAGATCCAACGCCTGGTGCCGCTGGACGCCCTGCAATACCGTCACGTAGCCAGCGATCTGCGCCTGGAGTACGGCCACCGCGGCCATCATTCGGTGAGCTACGCCCTCAGCCACGAAGGCGAGCACCTCGGCGAACTAGTGTTTCGGCGCAACCAACACTTCATGGAAGACGAGTTGGCCAACCTGGAATCACTGCTGGCCACCCTGCTCTACCCGATGCGCAACGCCCTGCTCTACCGGGCGGCGACCCGCAGCGCCCTGCGCGATCCGCTGACGGAAACCGGTAACCGCATCGCCATGGACCAGACCCTGCAGCGGGAAATCGACATGGCCCGCCGACACCTGCAGCCGCTGTCCTTGCTGATGCTGGACATCGACCACTTCAAACACATCAACGACACCCACGGCCATGCCACGGGCGACAAGGTGCTCAAGGCCGTTGCTGCCTCGATCAAGAGCCAGTTGCGCAATGTGGACATGGTGTTTCGGTTTGGCGGGGAAGAGTTTCTGATCCTGCTGTCCAACACCGGCCGGGATGCGGCGTCGATGGTCGGTGAGCGCCTGCGCCATGCGGCACAGGCCCAGGATTACTGGGCGGACGATGAACGTATCGAATTGACCGTGAGCCTGGGTTGCTCGACCTTGCTGGCCGGAGAGTCCGCCGAGAGCGTATTGCGCCGGGCGGACAACGCCTTGTATGTGGCCAAGCGCGAAGGCCGCAACCGCCTGGCAATGGCGGGGTAACCGCTTTACTTCACAGCGGCCCCGCCATCACAGGGTTCAGGCTTCGCTGGCAACCAGGGTGGGTTGTTTACGGGGGGTGACTGCCGACTTTTCCAACTGCATGCAGCGTTCCAGGAACAGGTACATGTAGTCGTAGCTCTTGCACACCGCCTGACGCAGCTCTACCTGCAGTTCCTTGGTCGGGTTCATGCCGGCCAGGGTGCAGATGATTTCCAGCGCTTCCCACGGGTGCGCGTCATCGTACTGGGCATGCATCTTCAGCCACTTCATGGCGCGCTTGCGGTCTTCCTCAGGGAAAGCCGCGGCATAGACGCCGGTGGAACACACCACGGCGGACCACTCCCCAGTGGCCCCTTCGATGGCGTAGTTGGTGGCGGCAATCGCGACAATCAGCGAATCGGCCGAGCTGGTGTGCCAGCACCAATGGCTGAGGGCATGCAGCTCCGGCGGCACTTCCTGTGCCTGCAATTCTTCCAGGCTGACGCCATGGGCGCGGGCCCAATGCACCCAATAATCGGCGTGGTTGAGTTCCACGCGAATATTGCGCATCAGCCAGCGGCGCGCCATGTCCTCCCCAGGATGGCGGGCAAATTTGGTCTTGGTGAGGTTCTGCGCCATGTACAACGCAAACTGTTCAACCACTGGCCAGCCACCAATCAGGTAGTGACGCATGGTCTTGGCACTGAGCTTGTTATCGCGCATGCGCTGGTACAGTTCGTGTTCGACAACGCGGCGCTTGCTCTCGCTACAGGCCTGGATCAGCTGTTGTGCCCAGGCGGGGTAACTCGAGGCTTCCATGAGCGGGCCGGTTCTGTTGAATGTGTCGATCACTGTCGGGCTCCTTTTGATTTGTGATATGTACAGACCAGCAAATGTTTCATCGGAACGTGCCAGGCGCCTTGAATAACAGAGGCTGCGGTCGCACAGGTCGACACTGCAAACTATCAAAGGTAAACAACTGCGGTCGCTCGATCAGGTATCCCTGAGCATAGTCGACCCCGATCTCAAGCAAGGCTTGTTCGATCTGGGGTGTCTCGACAAATTCGGCAATTGTGCGCTTACCCATGACATGACCGATATGATTGATCACTTCGACCATAGCGCGGTTAATCGGGTCGTCCAGCATATCCTTTACGAAACTTCCATCGATCTTCAAGAAGTCTACAGGTAAATGTTTAAGATATGCGAACGAGGACATCCCGGCGCAGAAGTCATCGAGGGAGAAATAGCACCCTAACTCTTTGAGCTCGTTGATAAAACGAATTGCACTACCCAAATTCGCGATAGCGCTGGTTTCTGTAATTTCAAAACAAATCATTTCTGGCGGAATGCCATAGGCGCTGAATTGCTCACGCAGGAACCCGAGAAAGTCCTCGTCGCCGATGGTAATGCCTGACAGATTGATCGCACACATGGCCATGGGCCGGCCCGGGCGCTCACGCATGCAGCCCGCGACGATCTTGAATACGTTCTCCACCACCCAGCGGTCCAGGGAGGTCATCAAACCGTAACGCTCGGCCGCCGGGATAAAACTGTCCGGCAGGATGATCCGCCCCGCCTCGTCATGCAGGCGCAGCAGGATTTCGATATGCCCGTCGCCCTGCTCGGTATGCCCGAGGGGCGCGATTTCCTGGGCGTACAGGCAAAAGCGGTTCTCTTCCAGGGCCATATGCAAGCGCTGCACCCAGGCCATCTCGCCAAAGCGCAGGGACAATTCCGAGTCATCGGCGTGATACACCTGCACCCGGTTGCGGCCCTTTTCCTTGGCCATGTAGCACGCCATGTCCGCGGCCCGCAGCGAGGTTTCAAGGGTGGTGGGGGCTTGCGTGATGTGCACCAGGCCGATACTCACGGTGGTGACAAACGGCCTGCCCTTCCACACAAAATGCAGGCTCTGCACGGTATGGCGCAGGCTCTCGGCGATTTTTTCCGCCACCGGCGCCGGGCAATTCTCCAACAGGATACCGAACTCATCGCCCCCCAGACGGGCCAGGGTGTCGCCTTCGCGCAGGTCCGATTGCAGCAGCGCGCAGATATGCCGCAGCAGCTCGTCCCCCGCGGCATGCCCACAGGTGTCGTTAACCAGCTTGAACTGGTCCAGGTCGAGGAACATCAAGGCATGGCGCCCGCTTTGCTGGCGCCCGACGTTGTGCAGCACCTGCTCCAGGCGGAACTCAAACTCGCGCCGGTTGGCCAGGCCGGTCAAGGCGTCGTGGGTCGCCTGCCAGGACAGGTTGGCGATGTACTGACGCTCCTGGGTCATGTCGTGCAGCACCAGTACCGCGCCGACGACTTTGCCGGCATTGCGGATCGGCGCCCCCACCAGGGTGACGGACACCGTGGTGCCGTCCACGCGCTGGATCAGCTTGGAATGCTCGCTGCCCCCACCAAGCTGGCCGCTCAATATGCGCTCGATCAAGGTAAAACCGTCGGCCTGGGCATTTTCATCCAGCAGGTTGAACAGCGCTGCCAGCGGCAACCCCTGGGCCTGGGCACCTTTCCAGTGGGTCAGGGCTTCGGCGGCCGGGTTCATATAGGCAATGGCACCTTCGACATCGGTGGTGATCACCCCGTCGCCTATCGACTCCAGGGTAATCTGCGCCCGCTCCTTCTCTAACTGAAGCGCGTCGGCAAACGCGTGACGCTGCGCCAGCAGCTTGTGGGTGCGCAACAGCGCCAGCACGATCAAGCCCAGCGCCGTGGCCAGGTTGGTCACCAGCAGCAGGCGCAGAATAACCCTAGAGCCTTCGCCCAGCGCATCGCTGAAGGCTTTGGCGGCTGGCGTTACCCCGTCGTTGATGGCGAAAATCCGCTCCTTCCAGCTGCGCACGTCGCTGCTGCTGACCTGATTGACAAGGATCGCCCGGTGCATCTCCTGGGCCAGGCCGTCCAGTTGCACCAGGTAGGCATCGCCCACGGTCCACAGCTCGATGGCTTTTTCCAGATAACTGAAATGGCGAAAGTTGAGGTACAGCCAGATCAGGCTGGAAACGTCGTCGCGGTGGTTGCCGCCCTTGAGGATACCCGCGCGCGCGGCGGTCAGGTCCGGGGTCGGGCGGTCGAGGGCCACCCGCAGTTCATGCCCTCCCTGAGGCACGGCAATCGCGTTCTGGTATTTGAGGAAGGTGGCTTCGTCGCGGTTGTCGGCGTACAGCGTCAGGTAGAAGATCGCGTCTTTCTGGCCCTTGGACCACAGGCTCTCGCCCGCCACATAACCGCGCACCGCCGAGAGCACGTAGAGACTGACGCAGCCTAACAATGCCTGGAACAGTACGACGGCGATAAAAGGCCACACAATGCCCAATAACCGAGGGGTTCCGAGAGTCTGCTTTTGCTTCATGAGGTCCCTTGCACATGCACAACTAAAATACGCACGCGAGTGAAAACCGCTCCTGATAGCTCAGCGTAGGCTAAATCACCGCACTTGTTGCAAGTGTCCGTAAAGTTTGGCGTACAGGCCACCGTCAGCAATCAACTGCTGATGGTCGCCATCTTCGGCAATATGCCCACCATCAAACACCAATACCCGATCCGCCTGTTTCACCGCCGACAGCCTGTGGGCGATGATCAAGGTGGTACGGCCACTGAGAAACCGCGCCAGCGCCTGGTGCAGGTTGTATTCGGTTGCCGCATCCAGGGCCGAGGTGGCTTCGTCGAGTATTACCACTTTTGGCTCCGCCAGCACCATCCGTGCAATGGCCAGGCGCTGCCGCTGCCCGCCGGAGAAGCGTACGCCGGAGCGCCCGACCACACTGTCCAGGCCCAATGGCAGCGCCCTGACAGTCGCATCCAGTTGGGCAATTTCCAGCGCCTGCCAGCAGGCCTGGTCGCTGCGTTCACGGCCCATGGTCAGGTTGGCGCGCACCGTATCATTGAACAGCGCCGGATGCTGCAGCACCACGGAGACATTCTCGCGAATCGTCTCCAGCCCGATTTCCTGCTGGGTCAAGCCACCAAAACGGATGCTGCCCGCCTGCGGCGTATACAGCCCGAGCAACAGTTGCACCAGGGTACTTTTGCCGCCGCCGCTGGCGCCGACAATCGCGACTTTTTCACCCGGGGCAATGTTCAGGTTCAACTGGTCGAGCACCAGCTCTTCGCCATAGCCGAAGTTCAGGCCGCGCACCTCGATGCCGACGGTCTCGCGCCCGGTAAACGGATCGGCACCGCCCGCGTATTGCGGTTCGTCGGCGCGGGCCAGCAGTTCGTTGATCCGTGTCAGCGCCCCGCCCGCCGCGTAGTAGGCGTATTGCAGGTTCAACAGCTGCTCCACCGGACTGATCATGAACCACAGGTAGCTGAACACCGCGAGCATCTGGCCGATAGACAGGTCGGAAAACAGCACCGTCAGCATCGCCGCCGCACGGAAGATGTCGATACCGAACTGGAACAGCAAGCCACTGGCGCGGCTGGAGGCGTCGCTTTTCCACTGGGAATTGACGGCAAAGTCCCGTACTTCCTGGGCCCGCTGGCCCAGGCGCCCAAGGAAAAAGCCCTGGCGGTTGCCGGCACGCACTTCCTGGATCGCATCGAGGGTTTCGGTGAGGGCCTGGGTAAAGCGCGAAGTGCTGTCGTTTTCCAGCTTCTTCAGGTGCTTGACCCGCTTGCCCAACTGCACGGTGGCGTAGATCACCAGCGGGTTGAACAGCAGGATCAACAGCGCCAGCTTCCAGTGCATCCACATCAGGATCCCGGACGTGCCCACCAGCGTGAGCATCGCCACCAGGAACCGGCTGAGGGTCTCGCCGACGAATTTGTCCACCGTGT
This sequence comes from Pseudomonas sp. PAMC 26793, assembly GCF_000313235.1. Classification (NCBI taxonomy): domain Bacteria; kingdom Pseudomonadati; phylum Pseudomonadota; class Gammaproteobacteria; order Pseudomonadales; family Pseudomonadaceae; genus Pseudomonas; species Pseudomonas sp. PAMC 26793. The sequence goes on along the minus strand of NZ_AMXG01000020.1, from coordinate 6,069 downwards.
CCAGGTCGGTGACCAGGTGCGTAGTCACCGTACCGCTGCCCAGGCTTTCGTATTCACTGAGGGAAATGCGCTTGAGGCGCTCAATCAGCCGTACGCGAATGCGATAGACAATGTCCTTGGCCAGCCGCGCAAACAACCGCGCCTGCAACACGTTGAACACCAGAGCACCGCAACGCAACAGCAAGGTCACCAGCAGCATCAGGCCGATATAGCCGGCGGCCTTCTGCCAACCCAGGGGCAACGCGTGATTCATCACTTTCAGTGCCGCATCGCCATGCCCCAGCAGTACTTCGTCCACCAGCAGCGGCAACAGCAATGGAATCGGCACGCTGCACAGGGTCGCCAGCACGGCGACGCCATTGGCGATCCACAGGGATTTTTTGTGATGCAGGGCCAGGCGGCGGACTTCCGCCCAGGTCAGCCGGTCGACGCGCTTGGGTTGTTCAACGGGATCGGGCTGATCATGCACAGGCAGCTCGCTCCAGCCAGCGACTCAGCAGCGGCGACAACTCGGACAGCGGCTGATAGCCGTTGGTCAGCAGCGCCAACTGCCCATTACGCTCCGCCAGCAAGGTCGGGAAACCGGCGATGCCCAAATCCTGAACCCAGGTGAAATCCGCCGCGGTGGCCGCGTGCTGATCGGCCCGGTCGAAGGCTTCGGCGAATTCGATACGCGGCACGCCGGCCGTCTCGGCCAACTCCACCAGCACGTCGGCGCGGGTCACGTCGCGCCCTTCGACGTAGAACGCCTGCTGGATCAGGCCCAGCAGTTTCCACGCGCAATCCGGCGCCAGGCTGCGGGCAGTGACCACGGCACGGCAAGCCGGCTCGGTGTCGTAGACAAAACCATCAGGCAATGCGCCTTCACGCTTGAACGGCTGGCCGGTGGCTTCAGTCACGGCCTGCCAATGCTCAAGAATGTAGCGTCGGGTGGTCGGCTCCAGCGCCGCACCACTGCCGGTGCGCAGACCGCCCACCACCAGGTGCAGCTCCACGCCTGCGGCCTGGGCCTGCTCAACCAGCGCCTTGGCCACTGGAGCGAACCCCCAGCACCATGAACACATCGGATCCATTACATAGAGCAGGCGCGCGGACATGGCTCAGGCCTCGGAGGATGGGGATTGCTTGTAGTTGTAGCCAATCGGGTGCGGCATATTGCGGGCCTTGGCCAGTTCAATCTGCTTCTGCCGGTCGATCGCGCTGCGACGGGTCTTCTCTGAAAGCTTATCCCAGCAATGCGGGCAACTGATGCCGGCTACATAGTGTTCGGATGCACGGTCTTCGACGCTGACCGGTGTGCGGCAGGCATGACATTGATCGTAGTCGCCTTCGCTCAGGTCGTGGCGCACGGTGACGCGATTGTCGAACACAAAGCAGTCGCCCTGCCACTTGGTTTCTTCCTGCGGCACCTCTTCGAGGTACTTCAGGATGCCACCCTTGAGGTGGTACACCTCGTCGAAACCCTCGCTGAGCATATAGCTCGAGGCTTTTTCGCAACGAATGCCGCCGGTGCAGAACATGGCGACTTTCTTGTGCTTGGCCGGGTCGAAGTTGGCTTTGATGTAGTCGGGAAATTCGCGGAAGCTGGTGGTTTTCGGGTCAATCGCGCCTTCGAAGGTGCCGATGGACACTTCGTAGTCGTTGCGGGTATCGATCAGCAGTACTTCCGGGTCGCTGATCAGCGCATTCCAGTCCTGCGGGTTGACGTAGGTGCCGACTTTTTTGTTCGGGTCGACGCCTTCCACGCCCAGGGTCACGATCTCTTTCTTGAGCTTGACCTTGGTGCGGTAAAACGGCTGCTCGTCGCAGTACGACTCTTTGTGGTCGATGTCGTCCATGCGCGGGTCGTTCTTGAGCCAGGCCATCAAGCCATCAATGCCTTCGCGGCTACCGGAAACGGTGCCGTTGATGCCTTCTTCGGCGATCAGCAAGGTGCCCTTGATGCCGTTATCGACCATCGCCTGCAGCAGTGGCTCGCGCAGGGCGACGTAATCTTCGAGGGTGACGAACTTATACAGTGCCGCCACGACAATCGGTTGAGTCATGGGTGTTCTCTCCAGGTGGCTACCCTCGTAAAGGGTGAACCGGATGCAAAAAAAACGCGCCGACTAAGCGGCGCGTTGCGGATTCTAACAAAAATGGCGACGATTATGGACCGTCTCTTTACTGTGGCGAGGGAGCTTGCTCCCGCTGGGCTGCGCAGCGGCCCCAACCAGGCAGTTGCAACCTTTCAGAAAGATCGCGGTGATTGGCAGAAGGGCTGCTGCGCAACCCAGCGGGAGCAAGCTCCCTCGCCACATCAAGCTGATGTGCCACAGTGTCAGTGTCCGCCGGCGCAGGTCGGCGAGGCCGGGGCTGCGTCGATTTTCGCCCATTCTTCAGGCGTATAGGTATGCAGCGCCAACGCATGGAATTCGCTCATCAGGTCACCCAGGGTGGCATAGACCTTCTGGTGGCGCTTGACGCGGTTGAGCCCCTCGAACTGCTGGCTGACCAGCACGGCCTTGAAGTGGGTCTGCAACCCACGGCTGTGCATATGGCTTTCATCCAGCACGCTCAAGTGTTCCGGGCTCAGGGCGACGAGTGCCGATTCGATACGCTGTTGCATGGTCATTCCTGTTTACTTCTTCTTGGCCGGGGCCGGGGCTTTTGGCGTCAGCTCGTTGGTCATGTCTTCCAGCAGCTTGTTCACCACAGGTACCGCGCTTTCCAGCTTGGCCTGGGTCATCTGGGCCGATTGCTGGGTCAGCTGAGGCATTTTTTCCAGGACTTTCTTGCCCAGAGGCGACTGGTAGAACGCAACCAGGTCCTTGAGCTCGGATTCGCTGAAGTTACTGGTGTAGAGCTTGATCATGTCCGGCTTGAGCTTGTTCCAGCCGATCGCCTGGTCCAGGGCGGTGTTGGCCTTGGCCTGGTAGGTGTCCAGAACGGTTTGCTTGGAAGCAGGCGCCTTGGTCTGCTCGAAACGCTGGGCGAACATTTGTTGCACTTGCATGTACACCGGGGTACCCAGCTTGTCGGCATGGGCCAGGGTAAGGAAGGCTTCGGCACTGGCGTTGTGGCTGGCGGTATCGGCAAAAACCTGGCCGCTGGCACATACCAGAGCAACCGCGGTACAGATGGCACGAAGACGAGTCATCGAGTTTCCTTTTCTAGCAGGCGAGGTAAGACCCCAAGGGCGCCCATTCTGCGCCTAAAAAACGCCGCGGCTCAACCCCACGCCTTATGGGGCCTGGTTTTGCGGGGCGGAATCCGATGAAAAGTCTTTTAAGGGAACCCCACCGGACGATCACAGCCTAAACTGCGCAAACGAACCTGAAGGAGTGTGCCCGATGAGCCGTATCGAAACCGACAGCCTGGGAGAAGTGCAAGTCCCGGATGACGCTTACTGGGGTGCGCAGACCCAACGCTCGCTGGTGAACTTCGCCATCGGCGACCAGCGCATGCCCCTGGCTGTGTTGCACGCCCTGGCCCTGATCAAGAAAGCTGCGGCCCGGGTCAACGACCGCAATGGCGACCTGCCCGCCGACATTGCCCGGCTGATCGAACAGGCCGCCGACGAAGTGCTCGCCGGCGAACACGACGACCAGTTCCCCCTGGTGGTATGGCAGACCGGCAGCGGCACCCAGAGCAACATGAACGCCAACGAAGTGATCGCCGGCCGCGCCAACGAGCTGGCGGGCAAGCCCCGTGGCGGCAAGAGCCCGGTTCACCCCAACGATCACGTGAACCGCTCCCAGAGCTCCAATGACTGCTTCCCCACCGCCATGAGCATCGCCGCCGTGCAGGCGGTCACCGAGAAGCTGTTGCCGGCGATCCGTGAACTGTCCGGCGGTTTGGCAGAGCTGTCGGCGCGCCACATGAAGCTGGTGAAAACCGGCCGCACCCACATGATGGACGCCACGCCGATCACCTTCGGCCAGGAAGTTTCAGCCTTTATAGCGCAACTGGATTACGCAGAACGCGCCATCCGCAGCGCCCTTCCCGCCGTGTGTGAGCTGGCCCAGGGCGGTACTGCCGTCGGCACCGGGCTCAACTCACCCCACGGTTTTGGCGAGGCAATTGCCTCGGAATTGGCGGCGCTGTCGGGCCTGCCGTTTGTCACCGCGCCGAATAAATTTGCCGCGTTGTCCGGCCATGAGCCGTTGACCACCTTGCACGGCGCACTCAAAACCCTGGCCGTGGCCCTGATGAAGATCGCCAACGACCTGCGCCTGCTGGGCTCCGGCCCGCGTGCCGGGTTGGCGGAAGTGAAGTTGCCGGCGAATGAACCGGGCAGCTCGATCATGCCCGGCAAGGTCAACCCGACCCAGTGCGAAGCCCTGTCGATGCTGGCCTGCCAGGTGCTGGGCAACGACGTGACCATCGGTTTCGCCGCCAGCCAGGGCCATTTGCAGTTGAACGTGTACAAGCCGGTGATCATCCACAACCTGCTGGAGTCGATCCGCCTGCTGGCTGACGGTTGCAGCAACTTCCAGGAGCACTGCATCGCCGGCCTTGAACCCGACGCCGAGCAAATGGCCGCGCACCTTGAGCGTGGCCTGATGCTGGTGACTGCGCTGAACCCGCACATTGGCTACGACAAGTCCGCCGAGATTGCCAAGAAGGCCTATGCCGAAGGGCTGACCCTACGGGAAGCGGCGCTCAAGCTGGGCTATCTCACGGATGAAGAGTTCGACCAGTGGGTGCGTCCGGAAAACATGCTGGAAGCCGGTCACTAAGACGCCAATCGTGCACGCCGGGCCCTGAGCCCGGCGAACAACGACGGGGCCAACGCCACGGTTGCGGAACCCAATACCACCAGCACGGCCCCGCCGTAGCCCAGGGCGTTGATGGCTTCGGCGTGCACATAGTCGGGCCACATCCACGCGGCCACAGCCACCGCGACGAAGGTCACCAATGGCGTCAGCGCCAGGGTGGCACTGACGCGCGAGGCTTCCCAGTGGGCCAGGGCTTCGGCGAATGCGCCGTAGGCAATCAGCGTATTGAAGCAGCAGGCCAGCAGCAACCAGCCTTGCAGTGGGCTCAGTTGCAACGCTTCCATCGGGTGCGCCCAGGGTGTCAGCAAGAGCGCGCAACACAGGTAGATCACCATCATCACCTGCAACGAATTCCACACGGTCAACAACTGCTTCTGGCCCAGGGCGTAGAAGGTCCAGATGGTGGTGGCCAGGAGGATCGTCAGTACGCCGGCGGTGTAAGCGCCCAGGGAGGTCAGAAGTTCCGTCAGGCGTTGGTTGAAGAACAGGCCGAAGCCGGTGATCAGCACCAACAGGCCCACGCCCTGGCCGAGGCTGAAGCGTTCCTTGAACACGAAGACACTGGCGATCATCAGGAAGATCGGGCCCACCTGCACCACCAATTGTGCGGTGCCGGGGCTGAGCAGTTTCAGACCCACGAGGTAGAGCACGTAGTTGCCCATCAGGCCGCACACGGCGATTGCTACCAGCCAGCCACCTTTTGGTCCGAGGGAACGCCAACTGGGCAGACGCCTGACTGCCGCGAGGTAGACGAACAGGCAACTGCCGGAGACGACCAGGCGAAACCAGGTGACGGTGACGGGGTCCATCACCTGCAAGACCTGTTTGAGTTTGATCGGCAGGATGCCCCAGAGCAGCGCGGTCAGCAGGGCCAGGGATAAACCGTAGACCCAACGGCCTGATGAGATGTGCATGAATGCCCCGAATGCCTGAGGTGGAGGAGGTGCATTCTAGGGGGACGCGGGGGGTGGGTGTATATCCGTTTTTTGGGTGATGGCTTGTATTGGTTCCGCTCTTACAGCGGGTCACTTTTGAAAAGCGCAAAAGTAAGCAAAACGCTCTTGCCCCACCACTCGGCACCTCGCCCAGGCTCGGTGTGCCTAAGATCAAGATCAAAAGCAGATCAAGAGCACAGCGGCCTACCGGCCGGCTTGAGTGTTAACAGCAAAATCAAAAGCTAAAGCGGGCACGCTCCCACAGAAAAGCAGATTTGTTTTCGCTCTGGTTTTTGCTTTTGCTGTTAACACTCAAGCCGGCCGGGAGGCCGCTGTGCTTTTGCTTTTGATCTTGATCTGACTGCCCCATTCAG
>NZ_AMXG01000019.1:0-3656 GCF_000313235.1 Pseudomonas sp. PAMC 26793 | reverse complement strand
ACCAGACGAAAAAAAACCCGCCAATTGCTTGACGGGTTTTTCTCAAGGAGAAACAGCCGGGGGCTGTTTCACCAAATAACAAGCCTGACGATAACCTACTTTCACACTGGTTGCAGCACTATCATCGGCGCAAAGTTGTTTCACGGTCCTGTTCGGGATGGGAAGGGGTGGGACCAACTTGCTATGGTCATCAGGCATAACTTGTACCGGCATTTGTCCTCGATGGAGCGACAAAGCCTGAATCTGGAAGAAGCAAAGATTGGGGTAATGACTGGTAGTATCAACAAACACGCAACGTTGTACCGTCTTATCCTCTGTACCTGCTAAGGTTATAGGGACAAGCCGTACGGGCAATTAGTACTGGTTAGCTTAATGCATTACTGCACTTCCACACCCAGCCTATCAACGTCCTGGTCTCGAACGACCCTTCAAAGAGCTCAAGGCTCTGGGAAATCTCATCTCAAGGCAAGTTTCCCGCTTAGATGCTTTCAGCGGTTATCTCTTCCGTATTTAGCTACCCGGCAATGCCACTGGCGTGACAACCGGTACACCAGAGATACGTCCACTCCGGTCCTCTCGTACTAGGAGCAGCCCCCTTCAAATTTCCAACGCCCACGGCAGATAGGGACCAAACTGTCTCACGACGTTTTAAACCCAGCTCACGTACCACTTTAAATGGCGAACAGCCATACCCTTGGGACCGGCTACAGCCCCAGGATGTGATGAGCCGACATCGAGGTGCCAAACTCCCCCGTCGATATGAACTCTTGGGAGGAATCAGCCTGTTATCCCCAGAGTACCTTTTATCCGTTGAGCGATGGCCCTTCCATACAGAACCACCGGATCACTATGTCCTACTTTCGTACCTGCTCGACTTGTCAGTCTCGCAGTTAAGCACGCTTATGCCATTGCACTATCAACACGATGTCCGACCGTATCTAGCGTACCTTCGAACTCCTCCGTTACACTTTAGGAGGAGACCGCCCCAGTCAAACTGCCTACCATGCACTGTCCCCGATCCGGATAACGGACCAAGGTTAGAACCTCAAACAAACCAGGGTGGTATTTCAAGGTTGGCTCCACGAGAACTAGCGTCCCCGCTTCAAAGCCTCCCACCTATCCTACACAGATTGGTTCAAAGTCCAATGCAAAGCTACAGTAAAGGTTCATGGGGTCTTTCCGTCTAGCCGCGGGTAGATTGCATCATCACAAACATTTCAACTTCGCTGAGTCTCGGGAGGAGACAGTGTGGCCATCGTTACGCCATTCGTGCAGGTCGGAACTTACCCGACAAGGAATTTCGCTACCTTAGGACCGTTATAGTTACGGCCGCCGTTTACTGGGACTTCAATCAAGAGCTTGCACCCCATCATTTAATCTTCCAGCACCGGGCAGGCGTCACACCCTATACGTCCACTTTCGTGTTTGCAGAGTGCTGTGTTTTTATTAAACAGTCGCAGCCACCAGTTTATTGCAACCCTTTCACCCTCATGGAGTAAACCAATCAAGCTACCGGGGCGTACCTTTTCCCGAAGTTACGGTACCAATTTGCCGAGTTCCTTCTCCCGAGTTCTCTCAAGCGCCTTAGAATACTCATCTCGCCCACCTGTGTCGGTTTGCGGTACGGTCTCGTATGACTGAAGCTTAGAGGCTTTTCTTGGAACCACTTCCGATTGCTTCATGAACAAGTTCACTCGTCTCAACCCCTTGAATTCCGTACCCGGATTTGCCTAAGTACCTTCTATGAGCCAAAAACCAACTATTCCAACAGTTGGACAACCTTCCGCGATCCGTCCCCCCATCGCATCATACGACGGTGCAGGAATATTAACCTGCTTCCCATCAGCTACGCATCTCTGCCTCGCCTTAGGGGCCGACTCACCCTGCTCCGATGAACGTTGAACAGGAAACCTTGGGCTTACGGCGTGGAGGCTTTTCACCCCCATTATCGCTACTCATGTCAGCATTCGCACTTCTGATACCTCCAGCATCCTTTACAAGACACCTTCGCAGGCTTACAGAACGCTCTCCTACCATATCCAATAAAGGATATCCGCAGCTTCGGTGACTGGCTTAGCCCCGTTACATCTTCCGCGCAGGACGACTCGATCAGTGAGCTATTACGCTTTCTTTAAATGATGGCTGCTTCTAAGCCAACATCCTGACTGTTTTAGCCTTCCCACTTCGTTTTCCACTTAGCCAATCTTTGGGACCTTAGCTGGCGGTCTGGGTTGTTTCCCTCTTGACGCCGGACGTTAGCACCCGACGTCTGTCTCCCAAGCTCGCACTCATCGGTATTCGGAGTTTGCAATGGTTTGGTAAGTCGCAATGACCCCCTAGCCATAACAGTGCTCTACCCCCGATGGTGATACTTGAGGCACTACCTAAATAGTTTTCGGAGAGAACCAGCTATTTCCAAGTTTGTTTAGCCTTTCACCCCTACCCACAGCTCATCCCCTAATTTTTCAACATTAGTGGGTTCGGACCTCCAGGGCGTGTTACCGCACCTTCATCCTGGCCATGAGTAGATCACTTGGTTTCGGGTCTACACCCAGCGACTGATCGCCCTATTCGGACTCGATTTCTCTACGGCTTCCCTATATGGTTAACCTTGCCACTGAATGTAAGTCGCTGACCCATTATACAAAAGGTACGCAGTCACGGAACAAGTCCGCTCCTACTGTTTGTATGCACACGGTTTCAGGATCTATTTCACTCCCCTTCCGGGGTTCTTTTCGCCTTTCCCTCACGGTACTGGTTCACTATCGGTCGATTACGAGTATTTAGCCTTGGAGGATGGTCCCCCCATATTCAGACAGGATGTCACGTGTCCCGCCCTACTTGTCGTACGCTTAGTACCACCGGTCCGATTTCACATACGGGGCTATCACCCACTATGGCTCCTATTTCCAGAGGATTCTGTTATCGGTCCGACTATCACGTACAGGCTCTTCCCATTTCGCTCGCCGCTACTTTGGGAATCTCGGTTGATTTCTTTTCCTGCAGCTACTTAGATGTTTCAGTTCGCCGCGTTCGCCTTGCATACCTATGTATTCAGTATGCAATACCCTAAAAGGGTGGGTTGCCCCATTCGGAAATCTGCGGATCAAAGTGTGTTTGCTCACTCCCCGCAGCTTATCGCAAGCTACTACGTCCTTCATCGCCTGTAATCGCCAAGGCATCCACCATGTGCACTTATTCGCTTGTCCCTATAACGTTAGCCTCTTCATTCTTTCAAACGAAAAGAGCGCTACAGGGATAAGAAAGTACAACGTTGTTGCTTGTTTGTTGATACATACAATCATTACCCATCAAGTCGCCTCATGCATTGCTGCATGCATAGACTTGATCAATAAATAATCTTTACTTCTTCCAGATTGTTAAAGAACGAAACAGCTTTGATCGCTAAAAGATCAAACCTAAACCACAGTCTTGTTGACCGGCTTACGTTTGCACTTTCAAAATATTGGTGGAGGATGACGGGATCGAACCGACGACCCCCTGCTTGCAAAGCAGGTGCTCTCCCAGCTGAGCTAATCCCCCTGAGATTTTACTAATTAGCTGGTAGGGCTGGTTGGACTCGAACCAACGACCCCCGCGTTATCAACACGGTGCTCTAACCAGCTGAGCTACAGCCCCAACGCGGTGCTACTACG
>NZ_AMXG01000018.1:0-56946 GCF_000313235.1 Pseudomonas sp. PAMC 26793 | reverse complement strand
TCTGCTTTTCTGTGGGAGCGGGCTTGCTCGCGAAAAACCTGAGAGCGCCGCGTTCATCCAGAATGCCCACGTCATCGTTAACGACCTTCGCGAGCAAGCCCGCTCCCACATTTTTGACCGTGCCCGCTTTAGCTTTTGATTTTGCTTTTAACACTCAAGCCGGCCGGTAGGCCGCTGTGCTCTTGATCTGCTTTTGATCTTGATCTTAGGCGCCCCGTTAAACCACGCTGGCCGGAGAGAGGGCACACCGAGCCTAGGCGAGGAGCCGAGTGGTGGGGCAAGAGCGTTTTGCTTACTTTTGCGCTGTTCAAAAGTGAGCCGCTGTAAGAGCGGAACCCATAGTCGCCGTTACGAAAATTATGGATATGTACCCCGATCCACCCCCCGCAACTCCCTGGTGAAATACCGACTCGGCACCTCACCCAACACACGCTTGAACACCGTCGCAAACGCACTCGGGCTGCTATACCCCAAATCCAGCGCCACCCTGGTCACCGGTTCCCCATTGCCCAGCCGCACAATCCCCGCCAGCAGGCAGGCTTGCTGGCGCCACTGCAGGTAACTGAGGCCGGTAGCCTGACGAAACTGCCGGGTAAAGGTCCGGCGGCTCATCCCCGCGCCGAGCGCCATGGCATCAATGCTGACCTCCAACGAAGGCCCAGCCATGAACGCTTCGCAAGCCTTCGCCAGCCGCGGCTCTGCGGGCAACGGCGCACTGAGCGGCAGCACCGGCATCTGGGCGATCTCGTGCAGCAGCAAGCCCATCAAATAGCTATCGCGGCCACCCATCGCGTAACGCGCAGGCACCTCCACGGCCTTTTCCAGCAACTGCCCGAGCAGCGGCGACACGTCCAGCACCTGGCAGGCTTGCGGCAACTCCAGCCGCCGCGCCGCCTGCGGGCGAATGTAGGTGTTGAGCATCGTCACCGGCCCGCGCATCAGCATGGCGTGGGACACATGTGGCGGCACCCAGATCGCGCGGCGGGGCGGCACGACCCAGTTACCGGTAGCGGTGTAGACCGTGATGACGCCCCGGCTGGCATACGCAAACTGCCCGCGTGGGTGCGCGTGGTCGGGGAACAGCTGGCCGTCGGCATAGTCGATGGCGGTCACGACCACGTCGCGGGGGGTGTTTTCGTAGGGATGAATATCGGGCATGGCCTGATTCTAGCCTTTGTTGACCCAGAATCGCAGGCGGGCCATCGCAGTTTGCGAAAAAATCTGCCGGATGCACGGCCTCTTGTCGTGCCAACCAGCAAATGGACCCCGTCACCATGAAGCACAAACACCTGTTACTGGCCGTCCTGGTGACGGCCGTGTGGGGATTCAACTTCCCCGTTACCAAGCTGGGCCTGGCCGAGATCAACCCATTGTTGCTGACGGCCCTGCGTTTCACCCTGGCTGCGTTGCCTTGGGTGTTTCTGGTGAAACGACCCCAGGTGGCGGTGAAGTGGCTGGCGGCCTACGGCTTGATCTTCGGGGTGGCGATGTGGGCCTTGATCAACCTCGGGATCGCCATGGGCGTGCCGCCCGGCAGCGCGTCATTGTTGATCCAGTTCAGCGCATTTTTCACCCTGGGCTGGGGCGTGCTGCTGTTTCGTGAAAGCCTGTCCCTGCCGCAATTGATCAGCGTGGCGTTGGCGGCCATGGGCTTGGTGGGCATGCTGTTGGGTGTGCAGGGGGCGGCGACGATGCTGGGGTTTGCCCTGGTGCTGTTCAGTGCGCTGGCCTGGAGCATTGGCAATATCATCATCAAGGTCTCCGGGGTGCGGGAGATCTTTGCCTTCGTGGTCTGGGCCAGCCTGTTTGCACCGCTGCCGCTGGTGCTGTTGACGTGGCTGCTGGACGGCCCGCAAGCCTTTGTCGCCTTGCCTGCTCAGTTGAACCGCGTGGCGTTGTTCTCGCTGGCGTTTCAGGTGTATGGCGCGACGCACTTCTGTTATTGGGGCTGGAACCTGTTGCTGCGCGAGTACCCGGTTTCCCGGGTGGCGCCCCTGTCACTGCTGATCCCGGTGTTTGGCGTCGTCAGCTCAATGCTGATTCTGGGGGAGCGCCCCGGGGTTTCCCAGTGGCAGGCCATGGGCTTGATTCTGTTGGCCTTGATCGTGGGAATGAAGAAGGGACGCCCGTTGCGGGTCAGGCAGGGCGGTCACGCTTGAGCAGGCCATACAGCGCGCTGTCCGAGATCTCATCGCCGACCACCCAGCGCTCGCGCAACAGGCCTTCGCGCACAAAACCCAGGCGCTCGAGCAATCTTGCGGAGCCCAGGTTGCGTGGGTCGATATCGGCTTCAAGGCGGCGCAGCCCGACGGTGTTGAAGCCGTGGTCGATCACGGCGCGGGCCGCCTCGCTCATGTAGCCCTTGCCCCAATGCTGGTGGTTCAGGGTGAAGCCGATTTCGGCACGACCGCATTGCTCATCCACATTGAACAGGTCGCAACTGCCGATCACCTCGCCAGTGGCCAGCAACTCCACCATGCACACCAGGTCTTCACCGGCAATCGAGGCTTCCATCAGTTGGCCGAAGCGTTCAACGGCCTGCTCGGCGCGGGTCATGGTGGGAAAGGAAAAGTAGCGCATGGCCTCGGGATCGGACCAGATGGCAAACAGCGCGCGCCAATCATCCTGATGGGGAGGGCGCAGGCCCAGACGCTCGGTGGTGAGGAGAACGGGGGCGAAAAAGGGCAAGGTCATAAGGTGCTCGTCCGTGAAAGTCACGGGCGAATGCTGCCGGGATTGGGCGGGTTGCACAAGGGTCAAGGAAAGAGGACGACGGGAAGCAATTGCTCCACTTAATAGGAAGCATTACTATTCACGCCCCGCCTCCCCAGTGCACCCAGATGACTCCTCAGCCGCCCCGCAGAACAGGCTTTTTCGAGCACTATGAAGAGTTGATCGGGACCTGGACGCGCCGCCTGAGAAACCGTCAGCAGGCCGAGGACCTGGCCCACGACACTTTTGTACGGGTGCTTGAGTCCAAGCCCGGCGCGGTTGAGCAACCTCGTGCCTATCTGCATCAAACGGCGCGCAATATCGCCGTTGACGCTTATCGCCGCGAAGACCGTCGGGAGGCAATGGCGCTGGAGGCCTTTGATCAGCGTTCGCCCCACAGTGGCGACCCGGAGCATTTCATGCACGCGATCCAGCTGGCGGACTCCATCGAGCGAGCCTTGGCCGAGTTGCCGGTTAATTGCCGCAAGATTTTCATCTGGCAAAAGATCGAAGGCCTGACCCAGCAGGAAATCGCCGAGCGCCTGGGCCTGTCTAAAAACATGGTGGAAAAGTATATGATCCGCACCCTGCGGCATCTACGTGACCGCCTGGACGCGATGGCCCCATGACCCATGCCCGCTTTGAAACAGGACCTTCCATGATGGATACCCGTGAGTGCGCCTGCGGCAGTGCGACGGCCCGCGATGAGGCGGCGCAGTGGTTTGTGCGTGTGCAGGACAGCCCGTTGAGCGTCGAAGAACGCGAGCGTTTTGATGCCTGGCGTGCGGAGCATGCCGAGCACCAGTACGAATTTGATGTGCTGCAGGGTTTGTGGAGCGCCACTGACCTGGTGCCAAAGGCGCGCTTGCAGGCGTTGTGCGATGCCCCAGAACCGCGTGCGAAGCGCCGGCCAGTGCTGCGCTATGGGGTGGCGGCGAGTGTGCTGGCGGTGGCTCTGGGCCTTGGGTTGTTCAGTGGCCTGGATCATCCGGCGACGTATAACGCCGAGTTCAGCACCGCGCTGGGGGAGCGCCGGCAGGTGGCGCTGCCCGACGGCTCGCTGATGGATTTGAACAGCCGCAGTGTGGTGGCGGTGCATTACGTAAAAGGGCAGCGCGGCATCGAACTCAAGCAGGGCGAGGCGATGTTCAGTGTCGAGCACGACACCAGCCGGCCCTTTGTGGTGTCGGCCGGGGCAGGGCAGGTGACGGTCACCGGTACAAGTTTCGACGTGCGCCGCGATGACGACCAGACCCGCGTGGTGGTCGAGGCCGGTACGGTCAAGGTACAAGGGCGCACATCCGATGCGGTCGTGATGCTTACGGCCGGCCGGGGCACCCATGTGGATACCCAAGGCCAGGTGGCGGCTGCCTACGCCGTCAACCCCGAAGAACTGACGGCCTGGCGCACCGGCAAGCTGGTGTTCAACAACGCCACCCTCGGCGAGGTGGCCCGGGAAGTCTCGCGTTACCGCGAGCAACCATTGCGGGTCAGTGCACCTGCGGTGAGCAACCTGCGCTTGACCAGTGTGTTCAAATCCAACGACACCGATGCCTTGCTCAAGGCCTTGCCGCACATTCTTCCGGTGGCCTTGCGCACCTTGCCCGACGGTAGCCAGGAAATAATTTCACGATAGATTCAGGTTTTTTCCGAGTTCTTCGTCTTCTTGTGCAACTGCAACTGGTTTGCATTAACAGCCGCACTCTCTTGCGATCACAGGACTCCGTTCGACGTGAAAAAACTCGCCGTGAAAAACAATAAATCATCCCGTTGGGCACCTCTCGTTTTGGTGTTGGCCGTCAGCGCCGCACTGCCGGCAGCCTATGCTGACGACGCGATTCATATCCAGGCCCAGTCCCTGGGGTCGGCCTTGAGCCAACTGGGTCAACAGACGTCGCTGCAAGTGTTTTTCAGCCCCGACATGGTGGCCGGCAAACAAGCCCCGGCCGTCGACGGCAAGCTGTCGCCAGAACAAGCCCTGCGCCAATTGCTGCAAGGCAGCGGCCTGGATTATCAGATCGACGCCGGCTCTGTGACCCTGCGCCCGCTGGGTAAAGGCACCGGCGAAGCAGGTTCGCCGCTGGAGCTGGGCGCCACCGACATCAAGGTGGTGGGCGACTGGCTGGGCGATGCGAATGCCGAAGTGGTGCAGAACCACCCCGGCGCGCGCACCGTGGTACGTCGTGAGGCCATGGTGGAGCAGGGCGCGATGAACGTCGGTGATGTGCTGCGGCGCATTCCCGGCGTGCAGGTGCAGGAAGCCAACGGCACCGGTGGCAGCGATATTTCCCTTAACGTCGGCGTGCGCGGGCTGACCTCACGCCTGTCACCACGCTCCACGGTATTGATCGATGGCGTTCCGGCGGCATTCGCCCCTTACGGTCAACCGCAGTTGTCGATGGCGCCGATTTCCTCGGGCAACCTGGACAGCATCGACGTGGTGCGCGGCGCGGGCTCCGTGCGTTATGGGCCACAGAACGTCGGCGGCGTGATCAACTTTGTGACCCGCGCCATTCCGGAAAAATTCTCCGGTGAAGTCGGCACCACCCTGGAGACGGCGGCCCATGGCGGCTGGAAGCATATTGAAAACGCTTTCATCGGCGGCACCGCCGACAACGGTATCGGCGCTGCGTTGCTGTATTCCGGGACCAAGGGCGATGGTTACCGCGATCGCAATAACGGCAACGACATCGACGACGTGATCTTCAAGACCCATTGGGCGCCGACTGATCAAGACGATTTCTCGCTGAATTTCCACTACTACGACGCCAGCGCCGACATGCCCGGCGGCCTGACCCAGAAGCAGTACGACGCCAACCCGTATCAATCGGTGCGTGACTGGGACAACTTCAATGGCCGGCGCAAGGATATGTCCTTCAAGTACATCCGGCAGATCGACGACCGCACCCAGGCTGAAGTGCTGACCTACTACTCCGACAGTTTCCGCGGCAGCAACATCGCCAACCGCGACCTGAAAACCCTGGGTTCCTACCCGCGCACCTACTACACCTTCGGCATCGAGCCGCGTGTGTCCCATGTATTTGACCTAGGGCCGAGTACCCAGGAAGTCAGCGTCGGCTATCGCTACCTCAAGGAAGGCATTCACGAGCAGGCCACCAGCCTGGCGCTGGTCAATAACGTGCCGACGCCGGTGGGCCAGAATGACGGCCACGTGTACCAGGACCGTACCGGCGGCACCTAGGCCAACTCGTTCTACATCGATAACAAGATTGATATCGGCAAGTGGACCGTTACCCCGGGCATTCGCTTTGAGCAGATCCGCACCGAATGGCACGACCGTCCGGTAGTCGCCCTGAATGGCACCACGGTCCAGGAGAAACGTCGCGAGATTCACAACAACGAACCGCTGCCGGCCCTGAGCGTGATGTACCACGTCTCCGATGCGTGGAAATTGTTCGCTAACTACGAAACTTCCTTCGGCAGCCTGCAGTACTTCCAGTTGGGCCAGGGCGGTAATGGCGACCAGACCGCGAACGGCCTGAACCCGGAAAAAGCCAAGACTTACGAAATCGGTACCCGCTACAACGACAACGTCTGGGGCGGTGAAGTGACGTTGTTCTACATCGACTTCTCGGACGAGTTGCAATACGTCAGCAACGATGTGGGCTGGACCAACCTCGGCGCCACCAAGCACGAAGGCATCGAAGCGTCGGCCCATTACGACCTGTCGAACCTGGACCCGCGTCTGGACGGCCTGACCGCCAACGCCGGCTTCACCTACACCAAGGCCACCTCCGAAGGCGACGTTGCCTTCAAGGGCCGCGACTTGCCGCTGTACTCCCGTGAAGTGGCCACCCTGGGGCTGCGTTACGACATCAACCACTGGACCCACAACCTGGACGTCTACGCCCAGTCCGGCCAGCGTGCGCCGGGCACCGGAACGACTTACATCACTCAGCCGACCGCCGATGGCCAGTACGGGGACATTCCCGGCTATGTCTCGGTGAACGTGCGCAGCGGTTATGACTTCGGCGCGCAACTGTCGAACCTGAAGCTGGGCGTCGGGGTAAAAAACGTGTTCAACCAGGAGCACTACACCCGCTCAAGCGACAACAACTCCGGGATCTACCTGGGCCAGCCGCGCACGTTCTTTGTGCAGGCCAGCGTCGGGTTTTGACCCGCGGTTGATCTAATGAGGTCGCAGCCTGTTCCGGCATTGTCGGCACGGGTTTCGACCTTTCCTCGCTTTCACAGGAACTGAATCCGACAGTTCGGCCACACAGGTTTGCCCACTTTTCATACAGTGCCTGGACGATCAATTTGTCGGGGTGCTCTGGAGGATGAGGCGCTCTCTGAAAACCAGCCGAACAGGAGATGCCTATGTCGGTATCCGTGTCCAATCAGACTACCGCCTCAATTCACAACAACACCGCGCCCCCATGCCGACCCTGTTTCGTTAAACCGCCAAAGCCGGATCCGCAGCCGTGTCGGCCTGGTATTGGTAGACCGCCAAAGCCGGACCCGGGGGCGTGCCGGCCAGGTATCGGCAATCCACCGATGCCGGACCCGGAGCCGTGCCGGCCAGGTATCGGTAGACCGCCAAAGCCGGACCCAGGGGCATGCCGGCCAGGTATCGGCAAGCCACCGATGCCGGACCCGGAGCCGTGCCGGCCAGGTATCGGCAAACCACCAAAGCCGGACCCAGGAGCATGCCGGCCAGGTATCGGCAAACCACCGATGCCGGACCCGGAGCCGTGCCGGCCAGGTATCGGTAAACCGCCGAAGCCGAATCCGGGGTATTGCGGTCCGGTTTCCGGCAGGCCGGATCCGCTGTATGCAGGCAAGACTAACGAAGAGTTGGCCAAGCATCTGCTGGATAATTTCGATAGTTTTGGCGAGCGGGGGGCGCAATACGTCACGCCGAAAAACCTGGAAAACATGGCGGGCAGGCCGTTGACCTGTCACGCCGCCACCGACCATAACATCCGTGCGGCCAGGGAAATCCTGCAACGGCCGGGACTGGTGGAAGCCCTTGATCGTCACAGTTCCACGGGGCAGTTGGATGGGTTGATCGACAGGTTGAAAATCACCATGATCATCAACTCGACAAACCCTTTCAAATACCACGACGACAAGGAGGTTGCCCAAGCCATGCTTGAACGGTTTGGCGATTTGAAAAGTGGCTTTTGGAGGCCCGCGATAGAAATCGGAAGGCTGCGCCAGCTTGCTGGTCAGCCTCTGACCGGTCACCAGCAGGAGGATGAACTCATTCAACTGGCGAAGGAAGTCATCCAGCGCTCCTATTTGCTCCAACAAATGGAAAACACTGGCCATCATCCCTACGACGGCAAGATCCACAAGGATGCGCTGCGCTGGTTGTCTCGCTAACCCCGTCACGGCCTGATCGCGCTGCGAATGTTTCGTGGCGTGATGACTTGCCTTGATCAATCCGCTGCTTTTACTTTTCCAGCGAGGGCTTAGACATGACGTCAACGTCGTTTGGGTCACGCAATCCCGGCCCCCTGTCAGCCTGCAATCCGCCGGCTGATTGTGATGTTTTGCCGCAGGCTATAAATCGCGAGCAGGGTGCCGAGGCCCGGCGAGTGAAGAACTTCACCGGGCAGCACAAATTTCAGGCCCCGGCGGCCGACGACTTCATCAAAGGCATGTTGCCCGATGGGCAGTTGCCTGCCGCTGACAATTCTGTGTTACGCCAGTTTTGCACAGCGATGGGGCCGATGGTCGGCCTGATCAAAGGCCTTTGGCAGGAGATGAAACCAGCGTCACGGAAAGCCAACTGATTTTCGCTTTTTACATGTTGTCATTGGAACACTTCGCTCTCGCGGAACCATCGCTTGCGGCACACCACACACCTTTGGCTTGTTAATCGCGTGAGCGATACGGCCGCTACCGGGGTGATGTCCAGGCAAGCGTGGATCTAAATTTGGTGGAGATGAATCATGAGAATTGATCGCGGGTCAGGCTACCTGCAGCCCGGTGGGACAGGCCCATTTGATGTGACACCGGATGAGGGGGCCCGTACTGCTCAGCTGGTTTCAATTGAACCTGGTGATGCTGGCCGGCAAGCCCACCATCAACCTGGCGCCTCGGCTGTTCGGTCTTCCGGCTACAGACCACCTTTGCGGGGGGAAAATCACTGGGGGAGTCTACTGAACCATCTGCCGCTCCAGAACGATACTGCCCATCACCCCCGTCGGCCTAATCCCTACATTAATTTTCCGGACGGTGATCTGGTTAAAGCCGTGAACACTCAATTCCCCATGTTGAAAAAACTCAATGAAAAGTGACGGGTTGTTGCTGTCTTCACTCCAGCAAATTGCCGGCAAAAAGCTCGGCGTGAGCCAAGAGGCCGATAGCGCCATCCTGCTGGCCAAAGCACTTGTCCAGCGCCCGCGCCTGATCGATGCGATTACCGATCAGGACGGTTACATCACCCGGGAGAGCCTTGCAAAGGCCGAAAGCGTGGTGTTCGGCAACAGCGATCCCAGTGCCTTCAGCCCGGACCCTTTCCATGCCAAGAGCAACGCAGAGCTTGTCCAGGTATTCAAGGCGATGTTTAGCGAGTTGCGTGACAGGTCCCGGGACCGTAAGGGCTTCTTTGAATACATCGGCTACGTCAATATCGAGTTGCTGGTTGCCATGAGCAAGGACCCCGACGAACTCGACAGCCAGGGTGAACCCGTCCTGGACCCCGCCTCTGGGCTGGCGCGGAAAAAATACGATGAACAGCAGGTGTATATGGCGAAGAATATTGTGGACCGGCCCGGGTTATTGCAGTCCCTGAAAAACGCCCACGGCAGTGGTCGGCGTATTTTTGGCAGCCATCATCAAGAGGGTTGGCTCAGTAACAAAACCCTTGAGCGCTGGCTCGAGCACAATAAAACCAGATAGTCCGGGGTAACGCCTCAACGAATGAGGCGTTATGGGGTTACCCCGTCAAACCCGCACTATTTTCCCACTGATCGCCACACCGATCAGCAGCACGGCAATCAGCACAAAGGCTGTGCTCAGGCTGCTGCCATGGGCGATAAAGCCGATCACCGCAGGGCCGGCGAGAATGCCGGTGTAACCCAGGGTGGTGATGGCGGGCACGGCAATGTGTTCCGGCATGACGGTCTGCTTGCCGACGGCGGTGTACAGCACCGGTACGATATTCGAACACCCGGCACCTACCAGGGCATACCCCAGCAAGGCGGTTTCCCACGCAGGAAACAGCGTCGCCAGCAACATACCGGCCGCTGCAAGAGCGCCACCGAACACGATCACTCGGGTCGCCCCCAGGCGGCGAACAATCCTGTCACCGGTAAGGCGCCCGACGGTCATCGTCAAGGCAAAGGCTGCGTAGCCAAGGCCTGCATAGGCTTCGTCAAGGCCGCGCTCGGCACTCAGGAATACTGCGCTCCAATCCAGCACAGCGCCTTCGGCGAGAAACACAATGCAGCACAGGCAGCCGATAAACAGCACCACGCCGTGGGGCACGGCAAAGGCCGGCCCGGAGCTTTCGCTGCCGTAGGGCAGCAAGTGTGGCCCGGCCTTGAGCAAGGCCACCGCGATGACAACGATGACGGCGAGGGTGGCCTGCAACGGCGATAACCCCAACCCCAGCAACCCGCTGACCCCCGCCGCACCGACAATCCCGCCCAGGCTGAACAGCCCGTGAAAGCCCGACATCATGGTCTTGCCGCTGGCCCGTTCGACCATCACCGCTTGGAGGTTGACCGTGGAGTCCACCGTGCCAAGGCCGGCGCCAAATACAAACAGCGCAGCCATCAGCAGCGGAACCGAGGTGACGGTGGCGAGCATCGGCAGGCCCAGGCAGATCAGGATTGTCCCGCCGGTGGCCACTCGCCGGATGCCAAAGCGAGAGGCCAGGGCCCCTGCGACCGGCATCGCGATCATCGACCCTACGCCGAGGCACAGCAGCAACAGGCCCAGGGTGCCCTCATTGAGTTGAGCACGGGCCTTGGCATAAGGCACCAGCGGTGCCCAGGCGGCGATGCCGAAACCTGCGATAAAAAACGCGATGCGGGTGGACATTTGTTCCAGCCGCCCGGGTACCACGGGCGCTGGGGTGCTGATGGCGGTCATGACAAATCCTTGGTTTTGCGTTCAACGAACGATGTGCAGCGCAACATCCTTGCACATCAGGCCGTATCGAGCGAGCCGGGTTCCCTTGGCATGCCTGAACACAGCGCCAACAATTTTTCCAGGAGCATGGAACGCGATTGGCCGTCCCAACCACTATCAGCCTGTAGGACGAGTAATCGTCTGTTGTGCGAGGTGGTCTGGAAGGTGCGTAATCCCCGCGAGAACTGGCGAACCCCGGGATTCTTGCGGTGGATTACCACCTTCCAGGCCGATCCTCTCACTTCAGCAGCCGGGCCAGCTCGGCATCCCGCACCTGCAACACCTCAAACAAGCCCAGGGCTTGCAATGCGGGGAGGGCCTCCAGCATGTCCTGTTCGGCCAGCAATCGCTGTTCGCCCGGAGTGGCCGGATCGCACCAGGTTCTGGCGTTGGCGAGGAATGCCCCCACCGTACCTTTGCGCACTGTCACGCCATTGAATTGGCCTTGGTCGAGATGATCGGGAAGCAAGTCTTCTGCACGCATGACGGAGTCCTCAATGAATGAATCCGCAGTCTAGGCGCGCACATGTGGCTACACTGCCTTATTCGGGTCATTCAATACGGTAAAGCTGCCATATGCCACCCACCCTCGTATCACCTCAACTCGCCAATGCAATCGGCGGTCCCTTGCTGGTGGCAACGTTGCGTAACAGCCCCGTCGAGCGCACCACCGCGCCCCATCAGCATGCCCGGGGTCAGCTGCTTGGGGCCCTGCGCGGTTTGCTCTCGGTACAGGCGGCGCATCAGCACTGGGTGGTGCCGGCCACTCACGCGGTGTGGATCGTGCCTGATTGCTCCCACTCCCTGCGTTCCCACGGGCCGTTTGATGGATGGAGTGTGTATGTCGACCCTCAGGTGTGTGCGGGTCTGCCGCAACAGACATGTGTTATCGCCACGTCGGCCTTGTTACTGGAGGCTGTCAGACGCGCGGCAACCTGGACCGAGCCGCTGCTGGCGCCGCCACAGGCGCGAATTGCCCAGGTGATCCTTGATGAAATCGCCGGCTTGCCCCAGGAGCCATTTGGCTTGCCGCTGCCCCAGGACCCGCGGCTGTTGCGCATCGCCCAGGCGCTGGCCGACGACCCGAGCGACAACCGCCTGCTGGAGCAATGGGCGCAGTGGGCCAGCGTATCCCCGCGTACGCTGGCCCGGCGGTTTGTCGCCGAGACCGGGTTCACCTTCAGCCAATGGCGCCAGCGTGCGCGGTTGTTGCGCGCCTTGGAGTTACTGGCGGCGCACGCACCGGTCACCCGGGTTGCGCTGGACCTGGGTTATGAAAACGTCAGTGCCTTTATTGCCATGTTCCGGCGCACGTTTGGGACGACGCCGGGGCGGTACTTCATGGATGGCGCAACCGACTACGGGCATACACCGCCACCACCACGAAACAGCCCATAGGCAACAAATAAGCCAGCGCCACCGTGCTGTTATCCGCCACCTTGCCCATCAAGTACGGCATCAGCGCGCCGCCGACAATCGCCATGATCATGAACGAACTGCCGCGCTTGGTATGCGGCCCGAGGTTTTTCACGCCCATGGCAAACAGCGTCGGGAACATGATCGACATAAAGAAGAACACCGCAATCAGCGCGATCACCGAGAGGCCTTCCAGGCCTATCACCACCAGCGCACACAACGCGATATTGATCAGCGCGTACATCAGCAGCAGCTTCTGCGCGCTAACCCGCCCCATCAACCAGGTGCTGAAAAAACGCCCGAACATGAAGGCCAGCATCGCGATCGACAGCAGGTAGGCTGCGTGCTGGCTGCCCATCTGTGCCCAATGCTCGGTGACGTAATTGATGAAAAATGCCCCGACCCCGACCTGGGCCGCCACGTAGAAAAACTGCGTGATCACCGCACCCACGAACTCCGGATACTGCCACAGCCCCTTGCCGGCCACCGGTTGCAGTGCTTGCTCCTGGGCGCGCAGATCCGGCAGCGGCGTGCGGGCGATCAACAGCGCTACCAGCAACACCAGAACGGCGATCACCACATAGGTGGTTTGCAGCGAACTCATGTCCGAGGCCGGTGTACTGCCGGTGCTGAAGAACATCGCGCCGCCAATCAGCGGGCCGAAGAACTGACCAAGGCCGTTGAAGGATTGCGCCAGGTTCAACCGCCGCTCGGCGCCCTGGGGTTCGCCCAGCACCGTGGCGTATGGGTTGGCCGCGGTCTCCAGGCAGCCCAGGCCGCAGGCGATGACGAACAGCGCGAACAGGAAAAACGGAAAACTCGCCGCGGCCGCCGCCGGCATGAACAGCAAGGCGCCTGCTGCATAGAGGTACAAGCCCAACAGGATCCCGGCTTTGTAGCCGTGGCGGTCCATCAGCAGCCCCGCTGGCAGGGCGATCAGGAAGTACGCGCCGAAATACGCACCTTGCAACAGCCCGGACTGGGCCTTGCTGACGTGCAGCACTTCCTGGAAGTGCTTGTTCAGGACGTCCAGCAAACCGTAGGACAAGCCCCAAAGGAAGAACAGACTGGTCACCAGCATCAGTGCCCAGCGATAGGTCGGCACCGCGCGGGTGCCAGGCAGGTGTGTGTCTTTGCTTAACATGACGCTTCTCCTGTTGTTTTTATGGGATCAAGGCGTGCGATGCAGCGGGTACTAGGGTTGGTCGGTGAGGCTGAAAATCTGCGTCAGCGGCTGCCATTTGCCGCCAGGATCAGTCCACGGTGTGGGCGCCTGGAAGCGCCACATCAGGGTTTCCCAGGCTTGCACGTCGGGGTTGGCGCGTGCGGCGTGGTCCAACCCGTCGAAGCTGAACCCGGCCGCAGTGTCCATGACCATGAACAGCCGCGTGCCCAGGCGCCAGATCTGCATCTCCAGGATGTGCTGGCGGCGCAGATGTTCGGCCACGGCGGGCCAGATGCGTTGATGCAACTGCTGGTACTCGACGATCAATGCCACATCGTCGACCAGGTCCAGGGCCAGGCAGTAACGTTGGCCGCTCATGTCAGCGCCCGGTCCAAATGGGTGTAGCCACCGTCCACCACCAGCCATTGCCCAGTGGTGTGGGAGGTGCGGGGTGAGAGCAGGAACAACACGCTGTCGGCGATCTCCTCGGGGGTGGTCATCCGTTTGCCCAAGGGGATTTTTTCGACGATGGCGGCGAGCTTGGCTTCGGGGTTATCGAAGCCATCGATCCAGCGCTGGTACAACGGCGTCAGCACCTCGGCAGGCACCACGGCATTGACCCGGATGCCGAACGCCAGCAAGGACGCCGCCCATTCCCGAGTCAGGGACAACTGCGCACCTTTGGCGGCGGTATAACCGCTGGTGCCTCCCTGGCCGGTGAGGGCCGTCTTGGAGCTGATATTCACGATCGCCCCGCGACTGGCCTTGAGGGCGTCGAGGCACAGGTGGGTCATGAGGTAGTAGTGAATCAGGTTCTTTTCCAGGGACTCGACAAAGGCGGCACGCCCGGCGTCCAGCCCCACACCGTCGTTGACGCCGGCGTTGTTCACCAGGCCATCGATGCGCCCGAAGCGTTGTTGCACTTCGTTGACGGCCGCGCGGCAGGCGTCTTGATCGCGCAACTCGACGCGGATGAAGTGGCTTTGGCCTTGCTGTTCAAGCTCAGCCGCGAAGGCCGGCGACAACGGTTGATGACCGAAAATCACCGGGATCGCGCCTTCGGCAATCAGTCCCAGGGAGATGGCGGCGCCGATCCCCGAGCCACCGCCGGTGACGATGATCACGCGGTCCTGCAAATGCAGATTCATGGGCAGTTTCCTTCAAGGTGGTAGATCCGCTGGGCGGTACCGCCCCAGATGGCCTGCTGTTCTTTGGGCGACAGTGAGCCGAGGGTCTGTTGCAGCAATTGGCAGGTGCCCTGGTATTCGCCGGCCAGCAGGCACACCGGCCAGTCCGAGCCGAACATCAAGCGCTCGGCGCCGAACAGTTCCAGTGCCAGTTCGATGTAAGGGCGCAGGGCTCGGGCGTTGCGTTGCTCGGGCCCGGCTTCGGTAAGCAGGCCCGACAGCTTGCAGCTGACGTGGGGCAGGGCGGCCAGGGGCGCCAGGTGTTCGGCCCAACCGGCCGGGCCGTTGGCGATGTCGGGCTTGCCCAGGTGATCCAGCACCAGATGATGCTGGTCGTGGCGCTGGCACAGGGCGGTGGCGGCGTCGAGGTCGGCGCAACGGATCAGCAGCTCATAGACGTAGCCTTGTTGCTGCAGGTGCTGCAGGCCACGGGAGAATCCCGGGTCAGCCATGAAACTGGCAGGCGTGGGTTCGTCCTGAATCTGATGCCGAAAGCCCTTGAGTTTCGGCGCGTCGCGCCACTGTTCCAGGTGATGTTCCAGGGTTGGGTCGCACAGGTCGACCCAGCCGACGACGCCGAGTATCCACGGGTGCTGCCGCGCCATTTCCAGCAGCACGTCGGTTTCCTGCTCGCCGGCGCGGGCCTGCACGGCAATGCAGCCATCCAGGCCGGCAGCGTCGAGCAGCGGCCGCAAATCCTGTGGGAGAAAGTCCCGCCGCAGGTCAGCCTCAGCCGCACCGATCCACGGATAATCAGCGGCCCGGTAGCGCCAGAAATGCTGGTGCGCATCGAGCCTCAGAGGTGATGGGGACGACATTATTATTGTGCTCCGTCCAATCAAAGGTGTGCTTCAGTTCACGGCCGGTGGCGATATTGCTCCCGGGACGCGGCTTTCATCTGGATCGAGAACCCCGGCGCCTTGGGCGGTAGATAGGCCGCGCCGCGCACCACGCAAGGTTCCTCGAAATGCTCATGCAAGTGGTCGACATACTCGATCACCCGGCCGTCGTGGGTGCCGGCGATGCACAGGTAATCGATCATCGACAAATGCTGCACGTACTCGCAAAGCCCAACGCCGCCAGCGTGCGGGCAAACCGGCAGGCCATATTTGGCCGCCATCAGCATCACTGCCAGCACCTCGTTCACCCCACCCAGGCGGCAGGCGTCAATCTGCACCACATCGATCGCTTCGCGCATGATCAGCTGCTTGAACATGATCCGGTTCTGGCACATCTCGCCGGTGGCGACCTTGACCGGCGCTACACCGAGGCGAATCTTGCGATGGCCTTCGATGTCATCAGGGCTGGTGGGCTCCTCGATAAACCACGGCTTGGCAAACGCCAATTCGCGCACCCAATCGATGGCGGTGTCGACCTCCCACACCTGGTTGGCATCGATCATCAGTTGGCGGTCCGGGCCCAGTACTTCGCGGGCGATGCGCACGCGGCGCAGGTCGTCCTGCAAGTCGTGGCCGACCTTGAGCTTGACGTGGTTGAACCCGGCATCCACCGCTTCCTGGCACAGCCTGCGCAGCTTTTCGTCGCCATAACCGAGCCAGCCGGCCGAGGTGGTGTAGCAGGGGTAGCCATTGGCTTGCAGGTCGGCCATGCGTTCAGCCTTGCCTTCGGCGCGTTGGCGCAGCAAGGCCAGGGCTTCGCTGGAGGTGATGCAGTCGGTGATGTAGCGGAAGTCGATGCACCGCACCAACTGTTCCGGGCTCATGTCGGCCACCAGGCGCCATAGGGGTTTTCCTTCGGCCTTGGCCCACAAATCCCACGCGGCGTTGACGATCGCGCCGGTGGCCAGGTGGATGGCGCCCTTGTCCGGGCCGATCCAGCGCAACTGGCTGTCGCTGGTGACATGCCGCCAGAAACGGCCCATGTCTTCGGCGATCCATTGCAGGGTCAAGCCCACCAGCAGCGGCTGCATGGCCTGGATTGCGGCGCAGCAGATCTCGTTGCCACGGCCGATGGTGAAGGTCAGGCCATGGCCTTCAAGGGCCGGGTTGTCGGTCTGCAAAATCACATAGGCGGCCGAGTAGTCCGGGTCCGGGTTCATGGCGTCGGAACCGTCCAGGGACTGGGACGTAGGAAAGCGGATATCTTCGACGCGAATCGCGGTAATGGTGGTCATGAACGGCTCCTTGGTTCTTGTCAGGCATCGACCGTGATCTGGTTCTGTTCGCCTAGGCCTTCAATGCCCAGGCGAATCTTTTGCCCTGGCTTGAGGTAGACCGGCGTGGGCTTGATCCCCAGGCCGACACCGGGCGGGGTGCCGGTGGAAATCACATCCCCCGGTTGCAGGCTCATGAACTGGCTGAGATAGCTGATCAGTTTGGGAATCTGGAAAATCATCGTGCGGGTATTGCCGTTCTGGTAGCGATGGCCGTCGACTTCCAGCCAGATCGACAGTTGGTGCGGGTCGGCGATTTCATCCTGGCTGACCAGCCACGGTCCCAGCGGGCCGAAGGAGTCGCAGCCTTTGCCCTTGTCCCAGGTGCCGCCGCGTTCCAGCTGGAATTCGCGTTCGGAGACGTCGTTGATCACGCAGTAGCCGGCCACGTGCTGCATGGCCTGGCTTTCGTCGATGTAACGACCGCCCTGGCCGATCACCACCCCCAACTCGACTTCCCAGTCGGTCTTGGTGGAGTGGCGCGGGATTTCGATGTTGTCGTTGGGGCCGACGATGGCGCTGGTCCATTTGTTGAAGATGATTGGTTCGTCAGGGATGGGGGCGCCGGTTTCAGCGGCGTGGTCGGCGTAGTTCAGGCCGATGCAGATGAATTTTCCTACCTGGCCGACACAGGCGCCCAAACGCGGATTGCCCGGCACCAGAGGTAGGCTCGCGGGGTCGAGTTCTTGCAGGCGAGCGAGGTTTTGCGGGAGCAGGGCGTCACCGGCGACATCGCCGATGTGAGCGGACAAATCACGCAGACGTCCATCAGCGTCCAGCAAGGCCGGACGTTCCTGACCTTTTTCACCATAGCGCAGCAATTTCATGAGCGATCCTCTTATTAGAAGTGGGCGGTCAGTTGCTCCAGCCGCCGTCAATAATCTGGGTGGTGCCGGTGGTAAAGGCGCTGGCATCGGAGCCAAGGTACAGCGCCAACTGGGCGATTTCCTGGGGCGTGCCCAGGCGTCCCATCGGCTGGCGGGAGGTGAAGGCGGCGTACACCTCATCCTGCTGGCGGCCTTCGCGACGGGCTTGTTCGACGATGCGTTGCTGCAGCGAAGGCGACTCCACGGTGCCGGGGCAAATGGCGTTGCAGCGAATGCGTTGGGTGACAAAATCTGCCGCGACGGATTTGGTCAGGCCGATGACGGCGGCCTTGCTGGCGCAGTAGGCAAAGCGGTTGGGCACGCCCTTGAGGCTGGAGGCCACCGACGACATATTGATGATCGAACCGCCGCCCGCCGCCAGCATCCCCGGCAGAAACGCGCGGATCATGCGATACATGGCGGTGACGTTTAGGTCCAGGGCAAACGTCCAGTCGCTTTCCGGGCATTCAAGAATATTGCCGGCGTGCACCACGCCTGCGCAGTTGAACAGCACATCGAGCGGTCCGATCTCGGCAGCAAGGCGTTGGATGCCGCTGGCGTCGGTGACGTCGAGCAAGACCGTTTGCGCGCCCGACAAGTCAACGAGCGCCTGTTGATTGATGTCCGCTGCAATCACTTCGGCGCCGGCCGCCAGATAGGCTTCGACGCTGGCGCGGCCAATGCCCTGGGCGGCAGCGGTGATCAGCACGCGTTTACCGGTGAGGTCCATAACAGACTCCCTTGATTGTTATTATTGGCTCAATGGTCAGGCCATTGAGGGCGTGAAACGCCTGCATCTGCGGCATAGCGAACTGTGGTGGGTTTGCTATGATCAGCACACTGGAAACGATCCAATGGTCAGGCCATTGATCCAATTTTTAGCATGGGTCTTCCCGGTCAACAAGCGGCTTTTTCGCGAGTTGATCACCTGGACCGTGCCGTGCATGAATCGAGCTGAGCCTAGATGCCATTTCAAGTGATTGATAACCAACGTCTTTATCGACAGATTGCCGACCAGCTACGGGCGTTGATCGACAGCGGAGAATTTCCGCCGGGCAGTCGTCTGCCGGCTGAGCGCGAGCTGGCCAAGCTGCTGGGCGTGAGTCGCGCCTCCGTTCGCGAAGCGATGATTGCCCTGGAAGTGATCGGGCTGGTGGACGTTCGAGTGGGCAACGGCGTGCTGGTGTGCGAACCGGTGCAACCGAAAGTCAGCCAGGAGCCGGTAATGGCCCAGGCCACCCGGGATCAATGGAAAGAGTTCGATCCGGAACTCAACCTGCACGTCGATTTCAACGCCGAGATTCCGCCGTTTTCCTTGCTCCAGGCCCGGCGACTGATTGAGCCGGAAGCCGCCGCCCTGGCGGCTAAACACGCCACTGACGAGGAACTCGCGGGTATCCGCGAGGCGTTCGAGCGTAACGTGCAGGACAACCGCGAAGGCTCCCATACCCACCCGGGCGATCGCCTGTTTCACATCCGCATCGCCCAGGCTTCGGGCAATCCGGCCTATGCGCTGATGATTGCGCACCTGCTGGGGCATCGCTACGGCAGCATGTTCCAGCGGTTACAGGCGCATTACACCTCGGACGACATGCCCCATCGCTCCGAAGACGAGCACCGCAAGATCCTTGATGCACTGGAACAACGAGACGCGGAAGGTGCACGACAGGCCATGCGCAAGCACCTGGAAGAGGTGGTACGGATCTTTATGCGGACGGCGCAATGACCGTGTTCTACGACGCCCGCGGGAATATCTACGGGGTGGTAAGCCCGGCGCAGTTACGCAACAAGGGTATCGAAGTGCCGGACCGTGCCGACTTGGCCGCTGGCACCCGGGGTGCCTGGGCATTGGCGGCCATTGCTGCGGAGTGCGGTTGGGGTGAGTTGCCGCGCCCGGCAGAGGCCAAGGCGCATCGTTGTGACGGTTTGTTGGTGGGGCCCTTTCAGGCCGTGCCGCCCTTTGACCTGTTGATCGTCAACACTGACGGCTCCCTGGCCGAACGCAGTGGCAATGGCCTGACGATTTTTGCCCAGTCATTGACCGACCAGGGATTGATGGCGCAGGGCTGCGACCTGCGGGTGCATCACGACAAGACGGACGCACTGTCTCCAGTGGTTACGCGGGTTGAGCCTGCGGAGTACGAACAGGTCCAGGGCTTCTGGCTGGCGCTGGGGCGTCCCGAGTTCGGGCCTTTGGCGGTAGGGGCGGTTGGTGTGGCAGTCGTCTCGCTTGAGGGGACCGAGGTGAGCCAGGTTTTGCCACTGGCTGCGCTCAAACCCGAGTGGAATCACAGCCAGTTTGTGCGTGTGGGCAATCCTCACTGTGTGACGCTGGTACAGGACGCGTCAGTGTTGCCGGACAACGCGCAGATGCATCGGCCAGCCTTGTTTGATCCGCTGAGAGCGATTGCTTTTGCACCACCTGCCGGGGCAGGCCAGCCTTGTATTTCCGGGGTCAACCTGCAATGGGTCGCTCGGGATTCAGGCAACCGCGTGATCGCACGGGTGTTTGAGCGTGGTGAGGGACCGACGGCGTCCTCCGGGACCAGCGCCAGTGCGGTGGCATGTGCCGCGTGGTCTGTAGGATGGGTGACGGCAGGTGAGGTGGCGGTGGTGATGCCGGGCGGTACGGCACCGGTGCGGTTGCAAGCAGAGGCGGGTGAGTTGCTGAGCGTTGGCCTGTTCGGGACTGCGCGGCTGCAGGAAGTTTGAAAAAGGAGGTGGCTGGCTTAATTATCTTTGTCAGTCGCTTCTCTATAAAAAAGCGGTCTTGGTGAATGGCGATGTAAGAGTATTCCTGTTAGTGAGTACTGGCTGTTTAACTGCATTTCTGTAATTGATAAAAGACCTTTCCAATATCCATGTACGAATCTTCTTTTTTATTTTGAAGCGGCCGAATTTCGCCTGAAATCGCTAGTATTCCTGGGGTTCAGGCACTTTTTATCGGCTTCGAATTGGGTGGCTTTCTCTGCGTTTTGTGGAGCGGCCATTTCAGCTCGACAATGAATGGCGGGTAACAACGGATGTTCAACACGCTTGTTTCGTCACGCTTCAAACTGATCGTCGCAGGAATAAAACAGGAACTTGAGGTACTGGCGTTTAAAGGCAGCGAAAGTATCGATCAGCCTTTTTTCATTGAAGTGCAGTGGGTCAGTGAAAACCCCGGCCTTGATCTGGAGAAGCTGCTTCATCAACCGGCCTATCTGGATTTTGGTGAACCGGGTGAAGGCCTTCACGGGCAGATCTATGCCATTGGCCGGGAAGACCCGGGCCGGCGGCTGACCCGCTACCACCTGACCCTTGCTCCGCGTCTGGCGTATCTGGCCCATCGTTGCGACCAGCGGATTTTCCAGCAGCGCAGCGTGCCGCAGATCATCGCGGCGGTGCTTGAACAGCACGGTATTTTCGCCGATGCCTATGCCTTTGAATTGGGGCCGGTGGTGTACCCGCCACGTACGTTCTGTGTGCAATACGCGGAAACCGATCTGCATTTTATTCAACGGCTGTGCGAGGAAGAGGGCATCCACTACCACTTTCGCCACAGTCTGGACGGCCATGTACTGGTGTTTGGTGATGATCAGACGGTGTTCCGTCGTTTGCCGACGCAGCACTATTGTGCGGCCGGTGGCCCAACTGCCGGGGCACTGGTGATCCAGCGTTTTGATGTGCGCCTGGCCACGCGCAGCACTCAGGTTGTCCGGCGCGACCATGACTTCGAGCATCCATCATTGCGCTTGCAGGAGCAGGCCGGTTCTTCCCCGGCACTTGAGGACTATCAATATCCAGCGGGGTTCACGGGGCACTTGCGAGGTTCGCAGTTGGCCCGACGGAGCCTGGAACGTCATCAGCGGGGCCGTCATCGGGCGTTGGGTCGCAGTGATCAGCCGGCTTTGCGCAGTGGGCATTTCCTGGAACTACGCGACCACCCGGACCTCTCCTGCAATGACTTGTGGTTGATCACCAGCGTGCGCCACGAAGGCTATCAACCGCAGGTGCTGGAGGAGGCGGTAGTGGATGTCGAGGCATTCCAAGGCTATCGCAATCGATTTACCGCCACGCCCTGGCGCGCCGCTCACCGCCCACCGATCACGCACCCCAAACCGCGTATCAGCGGCAGCCAGACCGCAATCGTCACCGGCCCCGAGGGTGAGGACGTGCATTGCGACGCACACGGGCGGGTGAAAATTCGCTTTCACTGGGACCGGCTGGACAAGAACGACGAGAAGAGCAGTTGTTGGGTGCGGGTGGCAACCGGCTGGGCGGGTGACAGCTTTGGCGCGGTGATGATCCCGCGCGTGGGCATGGAGGTATTGGTGACGTTCCTGGAAGGTGATCCGGATCGGCCAGTGATCAATGGTTGCCTGCCTAACACGTTGCAACCGGTTGCCTATCCGTTGCCGCAACACAAGACCCGCAGCGTTCTGCGCAGCCGCAGTTCGCCAGGCGGGGCAGGGGCCAACGAGTTGCACCTCGAGGACCGTAGCGGCCAGGAACTCATCTACCTGCGCGCCCAACGCGACCTGGAGCAGCAGGTAGGCCACGACAGTCGGCTGGAAGTGGTGGGCGAACGTCGGGAAACCATCCAAGGCTTGAGTACGACCACCCTGGGAGACGAGGACCACCGCAGCATCGCCGGCGACCGCAAGGTTCGGCTTGGGGCTGATGATCACTTGCAGGTGCAGGGCAACAGCCAGACGCATGTCGGCCAGACCCTGGTGATCGAAGCGGGGCAACAGGTCCATCTCAAAGCGGGCGCCAACCTGGTTATCGATGCCGGTGCGCAGTTGAGCTTCAAGGCGGGTGGTGAGCATTTGCTGATACAGGCCGGAGGGATTTTCAGCAGTCGGCCGATCACGTTGGGCGGTGTGCCTGCTGGGACTCGTACAGCCAACCCAGTTGGACCGGGTGACGTGGCTGCTTCGTCCGCCTTTGTAGCGGATGGGCCGAGGGTTGCGGTTATCCAAGGCGCAGTCATGGAGCTGGCCAGAAGACTGGATGCGGACTTCTGTCCAGTGTGCGAGCGCTGCCGTGAAGGCCTGTGCGAATTCACGGGGAGGGCGGCTTGATGGAGATCGCGCCTGGCCAGTGGATGGCTGAACAGCAGCAGGCAGGGCGCCGGCTTTGCCTGGTTCTACAGGGTGAAAGCGATGCGCGCGGGCTACTGCTGGCGACACGCACGGTGGCTGAGTATTGCAGCCTCTATGGTGAAACCGTCGCATCGGAAATGTCTGCGGATGGCCCGATGCTCCTGTTGCTCGACCATGTCAACGAACCCGGATTGGTGGGTTTGTTACAAAACCCTCAGCGTAACTGGGGATGGTTGGGCAGCCTGCCTGGTGATGATTTATCGGGTGTTACCCGGCACTGGCGCGAGAGGTTGGTGGTGGGGGCGATGGGCAGTCAGGCGCTGTACCGCTTCCACGATAACCGCACCTTGGCGCGGGCCTTGGTTCACCTGCCTGCTCAGGACTGGCCTGTTTTTCTCGGGCCGCTGATCAGCGTGTGTTACTGGCAGGGTGAGCGTTGGTGCTGTGTCGATAACCCGGCTCCGGGGGCGTATCCGGTGCCCGATCCTGCGCCGTGGCTGGAGGTTCCGAACCCACAGGCGGCAGCGATTCTGCAGGCCAATATCCTGCGTTATCTGCTGGCTGAGTACAGCGAGGCGCTCAGTCAACTGGCTGAATTTCAGAACCCGAGAATCTGGTTGGAACAGGTGCTGGAGCAAGCGCGGGCTTGGCAATGGGAGAGACCGGAACAGCTGGAGTTTTTGGTCGTGCGGCGGTTGGTGGAAGCCACTGGGGACGTGCTTATTCGATGGCAGCCGATGCGGGGGGAAGTGGCTGAGGATCATTTTCAGCGGGTGGTTGGGGAGTGGCGTCGGGTGGAGCGGGGGCAGCAGGATGCGTAGAGGATTTATGTTGAGCGTGTGGCGAGGGTTGCTCGTTTGTGGGGGGCTGGCTGTTTCTGGCTGTGCGATGAAACCGGCGGACAGTTTCACCCTGGAAGTCGATTTGCCGGCGAATTACAGACTCAGAGGCGATGCAACCTACGTCCCCGCAACAGGTGAGACTTGCACTTTACGATGGCGTCCAGGTGATCTGCCAGAGATCAAGATATTCGATGCTCTCGAGAAGCCGGCGGCGAATCGGGTGAGCTTTGAGTTGCCTCTGACGGAGAGGGTGAATGGGTGTCCGTTAGTGCTGCGTTACATGACGTTTGATGTCTATGCGAAGTCGGCTGAGCACTTGGCGGATGGCGGGGGGGATTTTGCGTTTGTCGGTGTGCATGATTGGGTGGAACCCAATATGTCTCGAATGCCGGGGCCAGGCACTTTGGAGGTACCGGGAACGTGTCAGTGGTTACTCAGGCCAGCAGGGCCAACGCAGACGACTGATAACGTATTTCAATGCAACTTGGTGGATGCAAAAGGACTGCCGCCAACGACAGCAACGGGCGGCCGCGTGCAGCGTAACGAGCTGAACGGTAAAACGGTGAGGGTCGTGTTTGGGGAATCTGATGAGGAGCGTACTTATCTTTAACTTTACTGAATAAGGATATTCAGCGATGGCTTTTACAGAATGGAAACAACCTTTTTTTAGCGAAAAAATGCCGGCTTGTGCAGTGCGTAGATGTTGGCTGAGTTTTTGTCTTGTGGACGAATCAGGTGACGGAAATGCTTATGGAGGTCTTGCGTACAAGGTTTTTGACAGCACGGGTCAACAATATGCAGGTCGTTTGGATGGGAACGGTTTCGCAAAGTTGGACAACCCATATCGAGGGCCTGTGGTTCTGATCTTCGATGCTCCATATGAAATGAGCGGGGATTACTACGAAACGTTGCAAAGGCGTGGTTGTTATTCACTACCTATCACCGAATTTCAGGTCCGAGCTGAACAGACGCGTTTCTCATGTGTAAACGGGGAGCGCGTCGAGCGAAACCCGGCACGGCGGGAAACAGGCAATTTCTACCAAGTCGAGGTCAGCGACTTGGTCTTGCACACTGCTCATTTGCCTCCCTTGGCGCCCAGAACCCATCAACCACCGCGACATGCGCTCCGAATGTTGGCTGAACTTGGATTTGGACCACCTCAGCCTAAGCTAACAGGGCTAGTTTTATTTCCTGACCTGCACACAGTGCTGGAGGTACGGCCGCTGCGCGCGTTACGCCCGTTGTTGTCGGTTGAAGACCAGTTCTGTGCTTTGAACCTTTATCAGCTGGCACTTATGGCCACGTTGAGTTATTGCGATTTTGGGCAAGAACCGTCGACTCCGCCGATGGATCAGGTCAGTTTTCCCGTGGAACCGAGTGTTGGCAATATTTTTTCCGAAAAACTGTCGGGCTATCAGGAGGCCTGGAAGTTCGATTCCGACCAGGTGGAACACTTTTATCCCGTGTATGAAGACGTGCCGTACTCTCAACGATTCGAGGTCGTACCTTTTGATCCTGAGTTGTATGAGCAAAATCGACCGGAGCAGGGAGAGGGCCAGGTCCACCCAGCGAAGCTCCATTTTTTTGATGACGAGGAGAATGGCACTGACACTCAGGCGTTTATCAGCCATCACGACAATGTGATCCTGATTGCAGTACGGGGAACTGCAAGCCCTTCCGATGGGCTACGGGATGCAAATGCCCACCAAGTCGCTTTTGTCGATGGTGTTGGTAAGGCTCATGAGGGCTTTTATGGCGCGTATCGGGCGATGCGTGATTTTGCGCTGCATTACCTCGACCGGTTCTACATAGGCCAACGCATCATAATATGTGGCCATAGTCTCGGCGGCGCCATAGCGCTGCTACTGGCAGAATCTCTTCGGCGAATTCCAAGTTACGACCGTAACGTCCTTCTTTACACCTATGGCGCTCCCCGCGCCGCCGACTCTGAATTCGCTGACGGTGCTTCATCCTTGGTGCATCACCGCATTGTCAACCATAACGACCCGGTACCTAGCGTCCCGGCACCTTGGATGAACACAACCGCAAAAGTCTGGATTCCCGGGCTCGTTTCCCTGTTCAGCAATCCTGCGCCGGGAGGCTTGCTGTTCGCGCTTGGCTTGGTTCGCCTGGGCGGCAACCCCTATCAGCACCATGGCGCGCAGCAGCATTTCATGCCGATTTCTTTGCCCGATGGCACGCAGTCTTCAATAATGTGGAACCCTGGCTGTGAGTCGATCGAAGAAGCCGCATGCAATCGCGCGATTCAACTCAGCGGTGACATGCCAGACCGCGCAAACCTGATCAACCAGCTAGTCCAATACAAACAGCACTTTATGACCGCGAGCTACATCCCAGCGGCCTGGGCGACGCTACGCCGTTGGCAGCAAACCGTGGACGTCGATGGAACACTGGTGACTGCGAGTGAATTTGAACTGATTGAAAGAGCCCTGATCACCATGCGGCAACAATTACGGGACAAAAAGCGCGAACTGGACCATCGTCGCCCGGCCAATCAGCGCGGTTATGAAGATATTCAGGCCTTGAGCATCGAAGCTGATCGCCTGCAAAGTAGTCGCGACCGCCTGGCAACCCTCCGCTGGCGCCACCTCCAGGCCCGCGACGTCTATGGCAGCCACGCTTCATCCTCCACCCTGCAATCCAGCCTGAAACGCTGGTTCGCTCATCCGCAAAACCGCGAACTCACCCAGGCGGCAAGCATCCCGTCACAACCGGATGACGGCTGGGGAAAGCCGCAAACCCTCGACATCGACTCAATCACATGAGCCTACAAAAACTCCACCTGCGCCGGTCGGCGTTTCATCAACACCTTGCCTCCACGAATCGAATACAACGGCAATCCCTGGCTGCGAATCACTTCATAGTCGCTGTCCGCAGACAGGATCAACAGGTTCGCCGGACGTCCCGGTTCCAGGCCATAACGATCCCCCAAGGCCATGGCCTTGGCGCTGTTGTCGGTGACCAAGTCGAGGGCGCTTTGCAGGTTGCGATAGCCGAGCATGTGGCAGATATGCAGTCCGGCTTCCAGCACCCGCAGGATGTTGCCGTTACCCAGTGGATACCAAGGGTCGACGATGGAGTCCTGGCCGAAGCAGACGTTCATGCCGGCCTCCAGCAGTTCGTTGACCCGGGTCACGCCGCGGCGTTTGGGGAAGGTGTCGAAGCGGCCCTGCAGGTGGATGCTTTCGGTGGGGCAGGAGACAAAGCTGATGCCCGAATGCCCCAGCAGGCGGAAGAGCTTGGCGCAGTAGGCATTGTCGTACGAGCCCATGGCCGTGGTGTGGCTGGCGGTCACGCGGGCGCCCATGTCGCGGCTGCGGGCTTCTTCGGCCAGCACTTCGAGGAAGCGCGAGTGCGGGTCGTCGGTTTCGTCGCAGTGCACGTCTACCAGGCAACCAGTGCGCTCGGCCAGGTCCATCAGGAACTTCACCGAACTCACTCCCTGGTCGCGGGTGTATTCAAAGTGCGGGATGCCGCCGATCACGTCGGCGCCCAGGCGAATGGCCTCTTCCATCAACGCGCGGCCATTGCGGTAGGACTCGATGCCTTCCTGGGGGAATGCGACGATTTGCAGGTCGATCAGGTGGCCGCTTTCCTCGCGCACTTCGAGCATGGCCTTGAGTGCGGTGAGGTCCGGGTCGGTGACGTCGACATGGGTGCGCACATGCTGGATGCCATGGGCGGCCAGGGTCTGGATGGTTTTCTTGGCGCGGGTCTTGGTGTCTTCCAGGGTGATGGTGGCCTTGCGTTCGCCCCAGCACTCGATGCCTTCAAACAGTGTGCCGCTCATGTTCCAGCGGGGTTCGCCAGCGGTCAGGGTGGCGTCGAGGTGGATATGCGGCTCGACGAAGGGCGGTACCACCAGGTTGCCGGCGGCGTCCAGGTCGTCGGGGCCGGCTATGGGAGCAGCGCCTTGTTGGGTGATGCTGGCGATCCGGCCGTGTTCCAGGTGCAGATCATGCAGGCCTTCACGGTTGCGCAGGCGGGCGTTGATGATGTGCATGGGCAAGTTCCTCTTGGCAAAAAACAGTCAGGCAGACAGCCGCCAGATCATCAGCGCGATGCCGATGTCCAGGCGGTCATAAGCATTGTCCAGGCTCAGGCCGCACAGGGCTTCGATGCGCTGGACGCGGTGCGTCAGGGTGTTGCGGTGAACCGCCAGCCGCTGGGCGGCGGCCACAAGGTTACCATTCTCGTGGAACCAGGCTTCCAGGGTCGGCATCAGGCTTGGGCCGTGGTGCAGGTCATGCCGCAACAGCGGCCCCAGGCGTTCGTTGAGAAACTGGTCGAGCAGGGCGCGATCACGTACGCCACTGAGCAGCTTGAGTACCCCCAACTCATCGTAGACGCACAGCCCGGCGCGCTCACTGAACCGTCGTGCAGCTGTCAACGCCTGACGTGCCTCGTCCAGGGCCTGGGCCAGGCGCGCGGGTGGGTGCGCGGCAGCACTCAGGCCGATAAACAGTTTCAAGGGGGCCAGGCGCAGGTTCAGTGCTTTCAACCAACCGGCCAACAATTGGCGGTTGGCCAATGCCGCACCCGCGTCCATCGCCGGCAACAGCAACGTCCATTGCCCGGCACGCCCCAGCACGGGCAAGCGCGATGGGTGCTGCGCAGAAAACTGGCGCAAACGCCGGGTAATGGCATCGTGCTGACGGGCAAGCTGTGCCTCTACCACCGGCGCTTCGCCTTGGGCAAACAGTGCATCGCTGCCGTCCAGTTGCAGCTGGACGACCTGCCAATGTCCGGCCAACGGCATGTCCAGCTGCGCAGCGCGGTGCAGCAGCAAATCCAGGGATTGGTAATCACCGGCCAGCAGGCGCTCCAGCACATCGTGTCGCGAGCGCCCCAACTGCTGCGACTGGATCAACGCCGAGCCGATGGCCTGGGTCACCAGCACCATCTTCAACGAGTACGGCTGTTCGATCAGCGGCATGCCCGCCTCTTGCGCCGCTTCCAGCAGACGCAGGGGAATCGCCCGGATATAGTCCGGCCCCGTGAGGATCACCAGGCCGGCGACCTGGCGCTGACAGGCTTCGTCCAGCAGCACCAACAGATTGGCCTCATCCCGTGGGTGATTGATGCCGGTGACAAACACCAGTTCGCCCCCCAGCACCCATTCGGCGATGCCGCTGTTTTCCGCGACATAGGGCCAGCGCACCGTGTTCTCCAGGCCGGCTTCTCCGGCCCGCAGGCACATCGACTCAAGGCCAGGCAAGGCCAACACATCGGCGATGGTCAGGCTCATGCCTGGACGTCAGCCAAAGGTGCTCGCACCCGTAGCACACTGGTCAGCACGATATAGGTCAGCGACGCCGCCACAATCCCCACCAGTGGAGCAACCCACGGCGAATGAAAGGCCAGCACCGTGCCCACGGCATAGGCGATCAGTCCTGGCCAGTTGAAGGCCGGCAGGCGCGTATCGGCCAGGCGCGGATAGTGGCCACGGTAGCGATAGAAAAAGTCCGCCATGATCACCCCGCCAATCGGTGGAATCACCGTGCCCAGCAGGATCAGGTAGGGCACCAGCATGTCGTACATGCCCAGCAGCGCCAGCAGGGTGCCGATCACCGCACCGGCGAGGGTCACCGTTTTGCGGCGCTTGGTGCGCAGCAGGTTGCAGCCGGCAACGGCGAAGTTGTAGATGGTGTTGTCCTGGGTGCTCCAGATATTCAGGAGCAACATGGCCATGGCCGCCATGGTAAAACCTTGCAGCAGCAACACTTCGACCACGTCGGGCTGCTGGTAGACGATGGCGCCGTAGGCACCGATCAGCACCATCAAGCCATTGCCGATAAAGAAACCGATCAGGCTGGCCAGCACCGCGACCTTGGCCGAACGCGAGAATCGCGTCCAGTTGGTGGCCTGGGTCGCGCCGCTGACGAAGGTGCCGAACACCAGCGTGATGGCGGTGGACATGTCCAGCTCTCCGGTGGGAACCACGGCCAGCAGCCCGTCCAGTCCGCCGACCTTTACCGTGGCGACCCACATCGACAGAAACAGCAAAATGCCCATGGCCGGCACGGCGATGTAGGACAGAATCTCCAAACCGCGATAGCCCACGTAGGCCGTCGCGCAGAACATCATGCCAAACAGCACCATCAACCCCAGTACGCTGCCCTGGCTCAACTCGAAATATTTGCCCAGCACCACGGCGGCGGTGGCGGTGCCCCAGGCGTACCAGCCGATCTGGGTGAAACCGAGGATCAAGTCGCTCAACTTGCTGCCCACTTCACCGAAGCAGAAGCGCCCCATCAGTACCGAGTTCAAACCGCTCTTGAACGCGATGTAACCCAAGCCTGCGGCGTAGATACCCAACAGCAGGTTACCCAGGGCCACGACGCCGAGCATCAGGGTAAAGCTGAAGGCCACCCCTAGCTTGCCGCCGGCGAACATGGTCGCGGTAAAAAAGGTAAAGCCCAGCAGCACCATGGCGGTGGAGGCCAGGCCTTTGCGGGCATGCATGGGCACCTCGCTGAGAGGGTAGTCATTGCCCGATTCGTTCTGCGTCATGTGCCGTTCTCCCTGAATGAGTGACGCAGGCCTATTGCACCCGTCGTGCCAAGTGCAAGGCAGTGACGGGCGCACGGTCAGTGCTGTGCAGGTTGCACAGTATTTATAGCCAAACAGGGGAAGCACGCAGGGGGGGATTGGTCTTTCTGCCCAGTCAGGCGCGAAAGCGGTGCAGCGGTGATACAAATTGGATCACCGGTTATTCAATCGAACAGGGTGTGAGTGGTCTCGCCGCGATGAAATGCAAAGGCGGCCTCAAGGTCGCTTTCAATGGTGCGGCCACGGGACAACGGCGGCAGGTCGTCGAGGCTGAAGAACCCGACTTCCGTGGTTTCGAATCCCGCTGCTGGCGCCAGTTGATCAACCCGTTCGCACAGAAAGTAGAGTTTGTAGAAGTCGCGGATATCCGGCCGGTACAAGCCTTTGGCCTTATGGGTGACGCTGTACAGCGCCCTCGCGGTGACGGTCAGT
Organism: Pseudomonas sp. PAMC 26793; assembly: GCF_000313235.1. Taxonomy (NCBI): domain Bacteria; kingdom Pseudomonadati; phylum Pseudomonadota; class Gammaproteobacteria; order Pseudomonadales; family Pseudomonadaceae; genus Pseudomonas; species Pseudomonas sp. PAMC 26793. Next base: position 26,384 of record NZ_AMXG01000018.1, on the reverse strand, counting down.
CCGGCCTCTTCGCGGATCTCCTTGATGATGTTTTCAGCGGCCGACAAACCAATATCCGCATAACCACCAGGCAACGCCCAGCAGCCATCCGTCAGCTCGCGCACCAACAGGATCCGGTCGCCCTCAATCACCGCGCCCCGCACATCAATCATGGGCGTTGAATAGCGCTTGGCAAAATCCGGCACCAGCCCGGTGATGCGCTCCAGCGGTACCTCACCCAACTGCGCCAGCATGCTGTGGGCAATCTGGGCGATTTCCTCGAGGCGCTCGCGCTCGAAGTCATCGGTGCAGAAGTGCAGTCCCGTGGAGGCCAATGCTTGCAAGCGCTTGGCCTGGGCCAGCCAGGTGTTTTCCATGAAGGTTCCTTCAATGGCGGCGATATCATCGAGAGGCCCTGACTGTAAGGGACTCACCGGTATAAAAAAACCACCGCAAGGGTGGTTTTTTTACATCACCGGCTTATTCGCCGCGGTAGATGCAGCCGCTGGTGCAGGTCTCATGGATGCGAATCGCGCTGAGTTCCGGCAACAACGGTTTCAACTCATTCCAGATCCACTTGGCCAGCACTTCGCTGGTGGGGTTTTCAAGGCCCGGGATGTCGTTGAGGTAGTTGTGGTCGAGGCGCTCGTAGAGCGGCTTGAAAATCGCCTTGATCTCCGAGAAGTCACGGATCCAGCCGGTATGCGGGTCGAGGTCGCCGCTGAGGTGGATCGCCACCTTGAAAGAATGGCCATGCAGGCGCCCGCATTTGTGGCCTTCCGGAACGTGGGGCAGGCGGTGGGCGGACTCGAAGGTAAACTCTTTGAAGATTTCCACAGGGTTTTTCAGCTCGGTGAGGTGTCTGGCAGGCGGCGAGTTTAACAGTTTGTGACCTCGCCGCGCACACCTCTTGATCAGAGGGCCAGCAGGCGTTCGCCCAATTGCCCGTTGTCGGCCAGTTGCAGAAACTCGTCACCCAGCCGCTGGCTTTCGCTCATCGCGGTTTGCCAATATTTGTTGCGGCCCGGGTCATCCCCCATGAAGCGCTTGAAGTCGCTGCGGTCCGGCAGTTTGCCGTGGGGCAGGCGGGCCAGGTATTCCTTCGACGGTGCCAGCAGCAATACATCCTGCAAGCCCTGTTGACTGGCGCGGCGCCACGGCAAGCCTTTGTCGAACCAGCCAGGAATGACCCGGTCGGTGAAGTGCGGGTACAGCACGATGTCATCGCCGTGGTAGGGCAGGTCGAGGTGATAGTCCAGCAGGCCGCCATCGCGGTAGGTGCCAGCACCGGCGCCGGGCAGGTCGCGCACGCCTTGCATCACCATGGGGATCGAGCCCGACGCCAGCAGCGCCTGGCGCAGGTTGCCCAGTTCCAGATTCAGGAAACGCGACGGGAAATCCTCCAGCGTATACAGCGGGGGTGCCTGGCGTGGGTCGTGGACGATCAGCCGTTCGAAGTGCCGGGACAACCGCGCGCGGCCCCGCAGGTTGTCGGCGATCACCGAGGACAGCCCCAAACCGAGGCGACCGCGATGATCGTCGGCGAGCAGGCCATGGCTTTTGACCACCATGATGTTCAGCCGGTAGTTCGGGTTGTCGAGCACCCGGGCATCGCGGCCGGCCAGCAAGTCATCGAGCATGCGCACGCAGCTCTGGCTGACTTCGGCCATGGTCACGCCTTTGACAAAACTCTGTTCGTTGTACAGCCGGCCCAGGTCGAGCAGGCCTTGCACCGGGTCGGGCAGGCACGCACTGGCAAACCGCCAGGAACCAATCGAGGCGCCGATCAGCGCACGTTCACGTGGCGCGCGGGGCAGCCAGTCGCCGAACAGCGCCAGGTCCAGACCCTGGATGCCCAGCGCCTTGGGGCCGCCGGCGGCGCCGGGAAGGATGCCGACGTCCGCAGGCGCAAGCCCCTGCTCACGAATGCGTGTGAAGGCGCGTTTACCGGCCTTGAGGGTCAGGGCGGGGAACTTCATGTGGATAGCAGTCATACCGGTCTCATCGACAGCGAGCGGGGCAGTATAGGAAATCTTGCGCGGTTGCAGGCAAAGGTATTGCGCAGAATTGCCATGGTGGCAATTCAGTTTCAGTTAAGTTGGATCCAGTACCGTGAGCCCCGTAGGCAAAATATCCTGAAACGGAGACTCACCATGAAATCCCTCACAGCCTTGATCGCCAGCAGTATCATCGCCCTCACCGCAGGCGTCGCCCAGGCTCGCGACCTGGGGCCGGATGAAGCACTGAAGTTGCGCGACGCTGGTACCATTGTGTCTTTCGAGAAGCTCAACGCCATCGCACTGGCCAAACATCCCGGCGCCACCGTGCATGAAACCGAGCTTGAAGAGGAATACGGCAAGTACCTTTATCAGGTGGAACTGCGCGACGCCCAGGGCGTTGAGTGGGACCTGGAATTGGACGCTGTGACCGGGACCGTCCTCAAGGATCATCAGGATACGTAATGAAGGTAAATCTACGCACCAGCGTTCAAGTGGCGCTGGTGCTCTCGGCATTTTGCTCAGGCCTGGCCGCGCGGGACCTGGGCCAGGATGAAGCGCTGCGCCTGCGCCAGAAGGGTGTCATTGCGCCGCTTGAGCATCTGCTGGGCCCGGCTTTCGAGCGCTACCCGGGTGCCAAGTTGCTGGACGCCGAGCTTGAAGAGCACAAGGATCGACCTGTGCGCTATATCTATGAAATCGAACTGTTGACGGTGGAAGGCGTGGTGCGCGAGATCGAACTTGATGCCAACACTGGTGAACTGCTCAAAGACAAGGAAGACGACTGATGCGCCTGCTCCTGGTGGAAGACCACGTCCCCCTGGCCGATGAGCTGATGGCTGGGCTAAACCGTCAGGGCTATGCCGTGGATTGGCTGGCGGACGGGCGTGATGCGGTGTATCAGGGGCGCAGCGAGCCCTACGACCTGATCATCCTTGACCTCGGCCTGCCGGGTTTGCCCGGGCTTGAAGTGTTGACGCAGTGGCGTGCCGCCGGCCTGGCCACGCCGGTGCTGATCCTCACTGCCCGCGACTCCTGGGCTGAGCGCATCGAAGGGCTCAAGGCGGGTGCCGACGATTACTTGAGCAAACCGTTCCATCCCGAAGAACTGCACCTGCGTATTCAGGCCTTACTGCGCCGTTCCCATGGCCAGGCCAATCAGCCGACCTTGCAGGCCGCCGGCTTGCATTTGGATGAGGGCCGCCAGTGTGTGATGCGTGATGGCGAGGAGATTCAACTGACCGCCGCCGAATTTCGGCTGTTGCGTTACTTCATGCTGCACCCCGAGCAAATCCTTTCAAAAAGCCACTTGGCCGAACATTTGTACGATGGCGAGACCGAACGTGATTCCAATGTGCTGGAGGTCCACGTCAATCACCTGCGCCGCAAGTTGGGCCGCAGCGTGATCGAGACCCGGCGCGGGCAGGGTTACCGTTTCGGCGCCAGCCCTGCATGAAGTCGATCCAGCGGCGCCTGAGCCTGGGGCTGATCAGCGTCATGGTGATCGTCGGCCTGGTGCTGGCGCAAACCAGCCTGTGGCTGTTCGAAATGGGTCTGCAACGCTACCTGGAATCGGGCTTGCGCAACGACAGTGAAAACCTGCTGGTGGCATTGGTGCGTGGGCCTGCGGGGGTGCAACTGGATGAACAGCGGTTGTCTCCTGCGTACCAGCGTCCGTTTTCCGGGCACTATTTCCGTATTGATTTTGCCGACACCCATTGGCGTTCCCGCTCGCTATGGGACCAGGAATTGCCGCAACTGCCTCACGCCGGGCTCAAGGGCAACCTGCAGTTGGGGCCGGAAGGCCAGCAGTTGCTGGTACTGCGTTCGGACTACAAGCGCTTTGGCCAATCGATTTCCATCAGCGTGGCCCAGGACTACACCCCGGTCAGGGAAAGCTTTCGCCTGATGCGCCAGATCGGCCTGGTGCTGGGGCTGGCGGCGCTGTTGCTGATCCTGATCCTGCAACGGGTCACCGTGCGCCGGGCCTTGCGCCCGCTGGAGACCGCGCGCAACCAGATCGCGCAACTGCAGCAAGGCCAGCGTTCGCAACTGGACACTCAGGTGCCGGTGGAACTGGAGCCGCTGGTGGCGCAGATCAACCATTTGCTGGCCCACACCGAAGACAGCCTCAAGCGCTCGCGCAATGCCCTGGGCAATCTCGGCCATGCCTTGAAAACCCCGTTGGCAGTGTTGCTGAGTGTGGCATCCAGTGAGCAGCTCAAGGACCATCCGCAACTGAGCAAGCTGCTGCGTGAACAGTTGGAGCAGGTGCAACAACGGCTTAATCGCGAACTCAATCGTGCGCGCCTGGCCGGCGAGACGTTGCCGGGTGCCTTGTTTGATTGCGATGCTGAATTGCCGGGGTTACTGGCGACCCTGAACATGATCCATGGCGAACACCTGGATTTGAGTTACCGCGTACCGCCCGGTTTGCAGTTGCCGTGGGACCGTGAAGACCTGCTGGAACTGTTGGGTAACCTGCTGGACAACGCCTGCAAATGGGCGGACGCGGAAATTGTATTGAGCATCAGTGAAACCCCGGAAGGCTTTCGGCTGGTGGTGGAAGATGATGGGCCGGGGATTCCCGAGCATCAGCGCGACCAGGTGTTCAGCCGAGGCACACGGCTGGATGAGCAGACTGACGGGCATGGTCTGGGGCTGGGTATTGTGCGGGATATCGTAGAGGTGTGGGGCGGGGTACTGCGGCTTGAAGAAAGCGAACTTGGTGGTTTAACGGTAGTAATCGACTTGCCACGTCGCCACTAGCAGGGTGGTGAAGAAGCAAGCCTCTTCACCACCGGCGTGTTATCAAACCCTGAACTGGTCCATCAGGCTCTGCTGCTGATTCGCCAAGCTGTTCAACGCCTGGCTGACCCGCGCCGACTCATTCGCCTGCTCGGACAACGACTCCGTCACATCGCGAATCGTCGCTACGTTGTTGTTGATCTCCTCGGCCACCGCGCTTTGCTCTTCGGCGGCACTGGCGATCTGCAGGTTCATGTCGCTGATCACCGTCACCGCCTCGCCGATCTGGCGCAAGGCGGTCACGGCCTGGCCCACCTGTTCGACGCTGCCCTGAGCCTGGCGATGGCTGTTGCTCATGGAACCGACCACTTCCTGGGTACCGCTTTGCAATTGCTCGATCACCAGGCGGGTTTCTTCAACCGACTCCTGGGTACGTCGCGCCAGGTTGCGCACTTCATCGGCGACCACCGCAAAACCGCGACCGGCTTCACCCGCACGAGCAGCTTCGATAGCGGCGTTCAGTGCCAGCAGGTTGGTTTGCTCGGCGATTGCACGAATCACTTCCAGTACCGAGCCGATCTTCTCGCTGTTGGCGGCCAGCCCTTCAACCTGGGTCATCGCAGTACTCATGTCCGCCGCCAAGTGGCCGATGCTGGTGGTGGTGCGGTCGATCACGGTCAAGCCTTCACGAGTGGCCTGGTCGGCATCGCGGGCGGCCTGGGCGGCTTGCGCTGCGCTGCGGGCAACGTCCTGGGCGGTGGCGCTCATTTCGTGGGAGGCGGTGGCCACCTGGTCGACCTGACGGTATTGCTGCTCCATGCCTGCACTGGTTTCAGTAGCAATCGCCGCCGACTGGTCGGCGGTGCCACGGGCGTCCTGCACCGAGCGTTTGACCTGGGCAATGATCGGCTGCAGCTTGTCGAGGAAGCGGTTGAACCAGCCAGCCAACTCGCCGAGTTCATCGTGCTTGTCGTAGGCCAGGCGCCGGGTCAGATCGCCTTCGCCACTGGCAATGTCTTCCAGCATGCGCGCCACGCCGAGTATCGGCCGGGTTACGCTGCGGGCCATCAGCCACACCAGCAACAGGCCGACGATTGCTGCCAGCAGGCCCAGGCTCAGTTCCAGCAGGGTGCCTTTGGCGTTGTCGGCATCCAGTTTGGACTTCAGGGCCTCAGCCGGGGCGACAAGGACTTTTTCCGGTACGTCCAGCAGAACGCCCCACGGTTTGCCATCGGGAATCGGCTGGAACGGCGCGAGCACCTTGAGTTGATGGTCGGTGCGCACGCTGCGGGTCTGGGTGCTGGTGGAAAGCGAACTGATCAGCTGCGCGCCGTTGGCCGTGTCGACGGCGTCCAGGCGCTGGGCGAGTTTGCCGGCGTCCGGGCTGTAGCCGGCCAGCAGGCCCACCGGGCTGATGATGCTGACGCTGGTCTGGCCGTCATAGAGTTTCTGGCTGACGCCCTGGCTGACGGCTTGCAGGCTGTTGAGGTTGATGTCCACCGACAGCGAGGCGATGACTTTGCCGTTGACCATCAGCGGGAAGACGATGCTGGTCATCAGCACCTTTTGTCCGTCGATCACATAGAAGTAGGGTTCGATCACGCACGGCTTGAGGGTGGTACGCGGGCACGTGAACCAGGCGTTGGCTTTTTCGCCGCTGGGTCCGACGCTGGTGTCGGACATGTCGCTTTCGGGCAGCGACATTGAAGTCAGTTTGCCCGCAGTCGGCTGGGACCAGTACAGCGCAAAACGGCCTTTGTCGTTGCTGCCCAGCTCTTGCTGGTTGGCGAACAACTCGTCCTTGCCATCCAGTGCGTTGGCCTCGAACACCAAGGACAGGCCTAGCAGTTCCGGATTGGCCTGCAGCGCGGCCTTGACCTGGCGGGTGAGGTCTTCGCGCAGGTCGAAGGCATCCAGGAAGCGTTTCTCCGCCTGTTCACGCAGGAACAGCACCTGCCGGGAAAAACCGTGGCCGTATTGATAGGCGTCCATGAACTGCTGGCGAATGCCCAAGGCCTGGACCTCACCCTGGGCTTCAATGCGGGCCTGGGCGGCTTTGTCGAGCATTTCCATGCTGGAAGCCTTGACCAGTTCGGAGCTCTGCGCCATGCGGTACAGCGAGAGACCTACCAGCAAGGTCACGATGCCCAGCAGGCAAAGTCCGGCCAGCAGGGTAATTTTCCATTGAATGGACAGCTGTCTGAGCGACATGGAGCCTTCCTTAACTTTCGATACGACAGAGACGATCTGCCTGTATCGGCCGCACAGGATTTTTCTTTATTCAAACGATCAATTTAAACTCGTTTGCGACGCCGTTCTTTGACATGCCCGCCCACCTGCTGCAAAGTGCGCGCCCTCTAATAAAACGCCTTTAAAACCTGGTTTGCGGCAGCCGTTCCCGACAGCAGCCCGGGCAGGTGCGTGCTTTTTTTAGTTTTTCTGTCTTGAGGTAACGATGATTAATGCAGTAATCGCCGCGGTCGGCACGATGCTGGTGCTCAGCCTGTCCCGCGTGCATGTGGTGATCGCGATCATTGTCGGCGCCCTGGTGGGTGGCCTGACCGGCGGCCTGGGTATCGATGCAACGCTCAAGGCGTTCAACAGCGGGCTGGGTGGCGGTGCGACGGTGGCGTTGTCCTACGCGCTGCTCGGCGCGTTCGCCGTGGCGATTGCCAAATCCGGCCTGGCCCATGCGCTGGCGGACAAAGCCCTGCTGCTGGTGGATCGCCAGGAAGCCACGGGCGGCAGTCACGTCAAATGGTTGTTGATCGGCCTGCTCTGGGTGGTGGCCATCGCCTCCCAGAACATCCTGCCGATCCATATCGCGTTTATCCCGCTGCTGGTACCGCCGCTTTTATATGTGCTGACCAAGCTGCAGCTGGACCGTCGGCTGATCGCCTGCGTCATGACCTTCGGCCTGATCACGCCCTACATGTTCTTGCCGGTGGGCTTCGGCAATATCTTCCTGAATCAGATCCTGCTGGCCAACGTGGCCAAGAGCGGCGTCGACATCAGCCACGTCAACGTCACCCACGCCATGGGCCTCCCGGCGCTGGGCATGGTGGTCGGCCTGCTGGTGGCGGTGTTTATCAGCTACCGCAAGAAGCGCGTGTACGACCTGGAGAAAATCGAGCGGGTCGAGCAGGTGGCGGTGCAATACAACCCGCTGACCCTGCTGGTGGCCGGCCTGGCAATCGCGGCAGCGTTCATTATCCAGCTGTGGCTGGACTCGATGATCATTGGCGCCCTGGCCGGGTTCCTGATCTTTTCGGTGTCGGGGATTGTGCGCTGGCGCGATACGGATGACCTGTTCACCGAAGGCATGAAGATGATGGCAATGATCGGCTTCATCATGATCGCCTCGTCCGGCTTTGCCGAAGTGCTCAAGGCCACCGGTGAAGTGCAGACACTCGTGCAAGCCTCCGCGGCTTTCATCGGCCATAGCCGTGGTGTGGGCGCGCTGCTGATGCTGCTGGTGGGGTTGCTGGTGACCATGGGTATCGGCTCGTCGTTTTCCACGGTGCCGATCCTCGCGGCGATCTTTGTGCCGTTGTGCGTGCAGTTGGGCTTCAGCCCGCTGGCCATCGTGTGCATCGTCGGCACGGCCGGGGCATTGGGTGATGCCGGCTCACCGGCGTCGGACTCCACCCTGGGCCCGACTTCTGGTTTGAACATCGACGGCCAGCATCACCATATCTGGGACACCGTGGTGCCGACCTTCCTGCACTACAACATTCCGCTGCTGGCGTTTGGCTGGTTTGCCGCGATGACGCTCTGACGGGATTGTCCTACAGATTTATTGTAACTAGCCGTTAACCTCTTAAGTTGTCCCTTAGGAGAGAAGAGCCATGCGTCTGAGTCTAAAGGCCAAAGTACTGTCCCTTGCTGTCCTGCCCGTGTTGTTGTTTGCCGTGATCATCAGCCTGACCACGGTGTGGATCCTTCAGGAGCAGGCTCGTAACGAGGTTGAAGAAACCCGTCAGAACCTGCTCAACGACGCCAAGACCACCTTGCGCGGTTACGTCGAGGTGGCCATGACCACCATCAAGCCGCTGTACGACGCTGCCGCCCAGGGCGACACGGCGGCGCGGGCACAGGTGGTCAAGCTGCTGTCCAACACCAGCTACGGCAAGGACGGTTATTTCTTCGGCTACGACTCCGAGACCATTCGCCTGTTCAAGGGCAACAGCCCGGACGGCGTCGGCAAAAGCTTCAAGGACAACCGCGACCCGAATGGCGTCTACGTCAACCGTGACCTGGTGAAAGTCGGCAAAGACGGCACCCACTACCTGCAATACAGCTCGACACAGCCCGGCCAGACCGAACTGGTGCCCAAGCTCGGCTACACCGAATACCTGCCCAAATGGGACATGGTGATCGGTACGTCGGTGAACCTGGACGGTATCGATGCACAGGTCGCCGAGGTTCAGGCCAAGGTCGAGAAGCGCATGGAAGGGGTGGTGCTGAGTATTATCGGGATAGCCGTGGTAGTGCTGCTGGTGATCGCCGCCGTGGGCATGCTGGTGGCCAATACCATCCTGCGGCCGTTGCACCTGATGAAGATCAACCTCGACGACATCGCGGCCGGTGAGGGTGACCTGACCCGCCGCCTGGCCATCACCAGCCAGGACGAGCTGGGGGAACTGGCCGGTTCTTTCAACCGCTTTGTCGACAAGATCCACGGCCTTGTGCGCCAGATCACTGAAATGACCTCCCAGCTTACCGGCCTGGTGAGCCAGGTCGCCGAGCAAGCCAATCGCTCGGAAAAAGCCATGGAACGCCAGCGTCACGAGACGGACCAGGTGGCGACTGCGATCAACGAAATGTCTTCCGCCGCCCATGAAGTGGCGCGCAGTGCCCAAGGCGCGGCGGTTGCAGCGCAGCAGACTGACGCCGAAGGCCAGGCCGCGAAAAAAGTCGTGGATGGCAGCATCGCGCAGATTCACGCGCTGGTGAACGACATCCGCACCAGCGGCGTATCCCTGGACAGCTTGCAGCAGGACGTTTCCTCGATTGTCAGCGTGCTGGGGGTAATCCGCTCGATTGCCGAGCAGACCAACTTGCTCGCCCTCAACGCCGCGATTGAAGCCGCGCGGGCAGGGGAGGCCGGCCGTGGTTTCGCCGTGGTCGCCGACGAAGTGCGGGCGCTGGCCAGCCGCACCCAGCAAAGCACCCAGGAAATCCAGGGCATGATCGACCGTCTGCAAAAAGGCACCGAAGCCGCCGTTGAATCCATGCGCCGCTCCAGTGATGCCGGTGACGGCACTTCAGCCCAGGCCAATGAAGCGGGTGCGTCCCTGGACACCATGGCGCAGTTGATCGGCACCATCAACTCAATGAACGCGCAGATCGCCAGCGCGGCGGAAGAACAAACCGCCGTGGCCGAAGAGATCAATCGCAGCGTGCATCAGATCGCGGTGGCGGTGGACAGCGTGGCCGATGAAACCCAGCAGGGTGCCCAGACCTCCCGCAGCCTGGCGGACCTGGGGCAGCGGTTGGGGCAGCTGGTGGGGCAGTTCAGGATTTGATTGCAGGCTTGAGCCATCGGCAACGTCCTGTTGCCGATGGGGCCGGCTAGATTGATCGATCAGGTCAACAGCGCCAAACGTTCCACCGTCTCCGGAAACTTCGCCACCAGCCGAATTAAGGTCGCCGCTTGAGCATTGGGTGTGGCCCGGCCTTGCTCCCAATTTTCCAGGGTCCGGGTGTTGGTACGCAGGTACATCGCAAACACCGAGCGCGACAGATTGAGTTGTTGACGCACAGCGACTACTTCGTCGGCAGTGAGCGGTGCCAGCTTGCTCAACTGCACCTTGTGGCTGCGCAGCGTTACCTTGCCTTCTCGTTCATCTGCCAGCGCGTCGAGGCCTTCGACCAGTTCGGAAAAGATGTCACGTTTCATGGGTATGCCTACGTAGATTGCGTATAGGCCGGCAACTCTACGGTGGCGCTTGAGAGGGCGATATCAGTAGAGATTGTGTGTGGGGTCAGACAACTCCGCCGTTTCTGTAGGAGCGAGCTTGCTCGCGAAAAACTGAAAAGCGCTGCGTTGTTTCAGATACCCCGCGTCATCGTTAACGACCATCGCGAGCAAGCTTGCTCCTACAGTGGAAAGCAAAACGGCGCCCGAAGGCGCCGTTTTGTTTACTGCATCTAACTAAGCGATCAACCCGCCATCACCGCATGCTGCACCAGGGTGAGCAACGGTTGTGGGTACACACCCAGGAAGAACGCCAGCAGGGCGATTGCCAGCAGCATCACGCCGCCTGCTTTCTGTTCCCAGTGCAACTCGGCGTCCACACGGCGCAGGTTTGGCTCGATCAGGTACAAGGTCACCATCACACGCAGGTAGTAGAAAACGCCGATGGCGCTGCCCAGTACCAGGGAAGCAACCAGCCACCATTCGTGCGCTTCAACACCGGTGGCCACGATATAGAACTTGCCGATGAAGCCAGCGGTCAGCGGGATACCGGCCAGGGACAGCATCATCACGGTCAGCACGGCAGTCAGGTACGGACGGCGCCAGAACAGGCCGCGGTATTCGTACAGGGCGTCGGCGTCACGGCCTTTGTAAGGCGAGGACATCAGGGTGATCACACCGAAGGCACCGAGGCTGGTGATCACGTAGGTGACCAGGTACACGCCGATGGCTTCCATCGCCAGGCCCTTGCTCGCCACCAGGGCGATCAGCAGGTAACCGAAGTGCGCGATGGACGAATAACCCAGCAGACGCTTGAGGTTGTTCTGGGTCAGCGCCAGCAGGTTACCGAACAGGATCGAGGCGATCGCGATGATGGTCAGCACGTTGCTGAGTACACCGGTGTTGGCCGCTGGGGATATCTGGAACAGACGCACCATCACCGCAAACACCGCGACTTTCGACGCGGTAGCCAGGAACGCGGCTACCGGCGCCGGGGCGCCTTCGTACACGTCCGGTGTCCACAGGTGGAATGGCACCAGCGACAGCTTGAACGCCAGGCCGATCAGCATCATGGCCAGGCCCAGCTGGGCGATTGGCGCAGGGCTGCCGGAAGCTGCCAGGGCGTGGCCGATACCGCTGAAGCTCAGGCTGCCGGCTTCTGCGTAGAGCAGGGCCATACCGAACAACAGGAACGCGGAACCGGCGGCCGACAGCACCATGTACTTGATGCCGGCTTCCAGGGAACGCTTGTTGAAGAAGGCATACGCCACCAGGCCGTAGACCGGGATCGACAGCAGTTCCAGGCCGATGAACAAGCCGGCCAGGTGCTGTGCGCTGACCAGCACGATACCGCCGGTCGCAGCCAGCAGGATCAGCAGGTACAGCTCTTCGCGGTTGCCCGGGTAACCCGTGCCGCCTTCGCCGAGGTAGGCGTGGGCGAGGGTGACACAGGCCAGGGTGGCCACGAGGATCAACGCGATATACAGCAGCGCGAAGTCATCGACCATCAACAGCGGCGTGACCGCCAGCGGTGCGACCTTGAGTGCCGGGATAATCGACAGCAAGGCCAGGTTCAAACCTGCCACGGAAATCAGGAAGGTCTGTGAGTGGTTGCGGCGCCATGCGATCGCCAGCATCACCACCACAACGGTGAGGCTGGAGATCAGCAGCGGCGCAAGCGCGATAAAGTGTTGGATCGTGAATTCCATAGCGCTCTTACCGGGCCGAAGCGAGTTGAGTGAAGGCGGTGCTGAACCATTGCTGCACGCCATGCATCGTTGCGGCAGAGGTATCCAGGAACGGTTGCGGGTAAACGCCGATGAACACCAGCAGTACCGCAAGGCCGAGCACCATGATCAGTTCGCGACCGTCCATGCCGTGCAGCACGGTGTCGGACTTGGCCGGACCGAAGTACGCGCGGTGGATCATGATCAGCGAGTAGACCGAACCGAACACCAGGCCGGAGGTAGCGATTGCGCTGATCCACGGTGTATGCACGAAAGCACCCATCAGGATCAGGAACTCGCCGATGAAGTTACCGGTACCCGGCAAGCCCAGGGACGCGGCGGCGAAGAACAGGCTGATGGCCGGCAGGTAGGCGATACGCGACCATACGCCACCCATTTCACGCATGTCCCGGGTGTGCAGGCGCTCGTACAACTGGCCGCTGAGGATAAACAGTGCCGCTGCCGACACACCGTGCGCCAGCATCTGGATCACCGCGCCTTGCAGTGCCAGTTGGCTGCCGGAGTAGATGCCGATCAGTACGAAACCCATGTGGGAAACGGACGAGAAGGCAATCAGACGCTTGATGTCGGTTTGGGCGAAGGCCAGGAACGCACCGTAGAAGATCCCGATCAAACCGAGGGTCATGGCGATCGGCGCAAACTCGGCCGAGGCATTCGGGAACAGCGGCAGGGCGAAACGCAGCAGGCCGTAGGCCGCCGTCTTCAGCAGGATACCGGCCAGGTCCACAGAACCGGCGGTCGGTGCCTGGGCGTGAGCGTCAGGCAACCAGGAGTGGAACGGCACCACCGGCAGCTTCACCGCGAACGCGATGAAGAAGCCCAGCATCAGGATGTACTCGGTGGTCAGTGACATCTTGGTTTTCAACAGGTCGGCGTAGTTGAACGTGATCACGCCCGTGCTGTTGAAGTTGACCAGTACCAGACCCAGGATCGCCACCAACATGATCAGGCCGGAAGCCTGGGTGAAGATGAAGAACTTGGTCGCCGCGTAGATCCGGGTTTTCTTGCCGTCCGAAGAACTGTGACCCCAGAGCGCGATGAGGAAGTACATCGGCACCAGCATCATTTCCCAGAAGAAGAAGAACATGAACAGGTCGAGGGCGAGGAACACGCCGACAACACCGCCCAGGATCCACATCAGGTTCAGGTGGAAGAAGCCCACGTGACGCTGGATCTCTTTCCAGGAGCAGAGTACCGAGAGGATACCCAGCAGGCCGGTCAGCAGGATCATCAACAGCGACAGACCGTCGAGGGCCAGGTGCACGTTGATGCCGAAGCGCTGGATCCACACGTGCTTGAATTCAAGCGCGAAGGTTGGATCGACACCCGGTGCCGGAGCAAATGAATAGTCGCCATGGGCCCACAGCCAGAGGCCGAGTGCGAGTTCCAGGGACATGGTCAGCAACGCAATCCAGCGGGGGAGGGTGGCGCCGAAGCGTTCACCCATCCAGCAGAGCAGGCCGCCGATAAAAGGGATCAGGATTAGCCAGGGCAGAATCATGACGGGCTCGTTTCCTTTCGCAAGTTCGCAAAGTTCGCAATGTGCATAGTCAGACCGCGACCACGATGATGGCGCCGATTACCAGGACGGCACCGGCCGCCATGGAAGCTGCATACCAGCGCAATTGGCCAGTCTCGCTGCGGCTCAGGGCGGTGTGACCGGCCTTGGCGGCGCGCGGGATCAAACCGATGGTCTGGTCGAGCGGGTCTTTGCGCAGAACGTGGCTGATCGCAAGGTACGGCTTGACGAACAGTTTGTCGTAGATCCAGTCGAAGCCCCAGGCAGCGAACCACCAGGCCGAAAGGAAGCGGCCAATGCCGCTGTTGGCGATGGCGGTGACGAAGCGGCGCTTGCCGAGGAACAGCAGGGCGGCCAACAGGATGCCGGCGATGGCGATGGCACCCGAGGCGATTTCCAGGCTGTGCTTGGCTGCACCACCGGCATGACCGGCACTTTCCGGCAGAACACCGGCCAGAGGCGGGGTGATCATGGCGCCGACGAAGGTCGACAGGATGATCAGCACCGACAGTGGCAGCCAGTGGGAAATGCCATGGCCTGCGTGGGCTTCAGTCTTGGCTTCACCGTGGAAGGTGATGAAGATCAGGCGGAAGGTGTACAGCGAGGTCATGAACGCACCCACCAGGCCGGCGTACAGCAGGCCGTGGTTACCGCTGGCAAAGGCTTCCCAGAGGATTTCGTCTTTCGAGTAGAAACCTGCGGTCACCAGTGGCAGGGCCGACAAGGCCGCACCGCCGACGATGAAGCTGGCGTAGGCCAACGGCAGTTTCTTCCACAGGCCACCCATCTTGAAGATGTTCTGCTCGTGGTGGCAGGCAACGATCACCGCACCGGAAGCAAGGAACAGCAGGGCCTTGAAGAAGGCGTGGGTCATCAGGTGGAAGATCGCGCCGTCCCAGGCACCGACGCCCAGGGCCAGGAACATATAGCCGATCTGGCTCATGGTCGAGTAGGCGAGGATGCGCTTGATGTCGGTCTGGACCAGGGCAGCAAAACCTGCCAGTACCAGGGTCACGCCACCTACCAGGCCCACCAGATGCAGAATCTCTGGCGCCAGGGTGAACAGGCCGTGGGTACGGGCAATCAGGTAGACACCGGCGGTCACCATGGTTGCGGCGTGGATCAGTGCCGAAACCGGGGTAGGACCGGCCATCGCATCCGCCAACCAGGTTTGCAGCGGCAGTTGTGCGGATTTACCCACAGCGCCGCCCAGCAGCATCAGGGTCGCCAGGGTGATCCAGAAATCGCCGACCTGGAATTTCTGCGGTGCCAGCACCAGCAGTTCCTGGATGTTCAGCGTGCCCACCTGTTGGAACAGGATGAACAGGCCGATGGCCATGAACACGTCGCCGATCCGGGTCACGATAAAGGCTTTGAGTGCGGCGTTACCGTTGTTGCGGTTGCTGTAGTAGAAACCGATCAACAGGTACGAGCACAGGCCCACGCCTTCCCAGCCGAAGTACAGGAACAACAGGTTATCGCCCAGCACCAGGAACAGCATGCTCGCGATAAACAGGTTGGTGTAGGCGAAGAAGCGCGAGTAACCGGCTTCACCGCGCATGTACCAGGACGCGAACAGGTGGATCAGGAAGCCCACACCCACCACCACGCCGAGCATGGTGATCGACAGGCCGTCGACGTAGAGGGCGAAGTTGGGCTTGAAGCCCTCCACCGACATCCACTGCCACAGCACCAGGGTGTAGTGACCGCCTTCAGGTGGCGCAACGTTGAATTGCCAGATGACGTAGGCGGCGACGATCGCCGACAGGCCAATGGAACCCACGCCTACCAGGGCCGAGAGGTTTTCCGACCAGCGTCCACGGGAGAACGACAGCAGCAGGAAACCGATCAGGGGAAATACGAAAGTCAGAAAGATCATGTTCATCCGCGCATCTCACTGGCAGCGTCGATATCAAGCGTGTGGAAGCGACGATACAGTTGCAGCAGGATCGCCAGGCCAATACTGGCCTCGGCGGCTGCCAGGCTGATCACCAGGATGAACATCACTTGTCCATCCGGCTGGCCCCAACGGCTACCGGCCACGATGAACGCGAGTGCCGCGGCGTTCATCATGATTTCCAGGCTCATCAACACGAACAGAATGTTGCGGCGGACCATCAGGCCGACCAGGCCAAGGCAGAACAGGATGCCGGCGACCGCCAGACCATGCTCCAAAGGGATAGCAGGCATCGTCATTGCTCCTTGGCTTCGTTGCGGCCCAAGTGGAAGGCGGTGATGGCTGCAGCGAGCAGCAGCATCGAAGCCAGTTCGACCACCAGCAGGTACGGGCCGAACAGGCTGATGCCCACGGCTTTCGCGTCTACGGTGGTGTGGCCGATGGCCTGGCCGCTCTGGTGAGCGAACAGCACATACAGCAGTTCAGCCAGCAGCAGGGCTGCCAGGATCACCGGGCCGAGCCAGATGCCGGGCTTGAGCCAGACGCGTTCCTGGGCGACCGAAGCCGGCCCCAGGTTGAGCATCATCACCACAAACACGAACAGCACCATGATGGCGCCGGCGTAGGCGATCACTTCCAGCACACCGGCGAACGGTGCGCCGAGGCTGAAGAAGGTCATGGCCACGGCGATCAGCGAAATGATCAGGTAGAGCAGGGCGTGCACGGGGTTAGTGTTGGTGATCACGCGAAGCGTGGACACCACTGCAATACCCGATGCGAAATAGAAAGCGAATTCCATCTTTCTTCCTTAAGGCAGCAAGCTCTTCACGTTGATCGGCTCGGCTTCGTTTTGTGCGGCGCCTTTCGGCTTACCGGCAACGGCCATACCTGCAACACGATAGAAGTTGTAATCAGGGTTTTTACCGGGACCAGAGATCAGCAGATCTTCTTTCTCGTACACCAGGTCCTGACGTTTGAACTCGGCCATCTCGAAATCCGGTGTCAGCTGGATCGCGGTGGTCGGGCAAGCTTCCTCGCAGAGGCCGCAGAAAATGCAGCGCGAGAAGTTGATGCGGAAGAAGTCCGGGTACCAGCGACCGTCTTCGGTTTCAGCTTTCTGCAGCGAGATGCAACCCACCGGGCATGCCACGGCGCACAGGTTACAGGCCACGCAGCGCTCTTCGCCGTCGGGGTCGCGGGTCAGGACAATGCGGCCGCGATAACGCGGCGGCAGGTACACCGCCTCTTCCGGGTATTGCAGGGTGTCGCGTTTGCGAAAGCCGTGACCGAACACCATCACCAGGCTTCGCAACTGGGTACCGGTACCCTTAACGATGTCGCCAATATATTTGAACATGGGTCAAATCCTCACTGAACCGCGCCCGCTGGCGTGTTCAACAACACAACGGCAGCAGTCACCAGCAAATTGATCAGGGTCAGCGGCAGGCAGAATCGCCAGCTGAAATCCATCACCTGGTCATACCGTGGACGCGGGATGGAAGCGCGCAGCAGGATGAACAACATGATGAAGAACGCGGTCTTCAGGAAGAACCAGAAGAACGCCAGCTGCGGCAGGATGCCGAACGGACCGTGCCAGCCGCCGAAGAACAGCGTGACCAGCAGGGCCGAGATCAAGATGATGCCGATGTACTCACCCACGAAGAACATGCCCCATTTCATGCCGGCATATTCAATGTGGTAACCGTCGGCCAGTTCCTGTTCCGCTTCCGGCTGGTCGAACGGGTGACGGTGAGTCACGGCGACGCCAGCGATGAAGAAGGTACAGAAGCCAAAGAACTGCGGAATGATGAACCACAGGTTCTGCGCCTGGTACTCGACGATGTCGCGCATGTTGAACGAGCCCACCTGCACCACGATGCCCATCAGCGCGAGGCCCATGAACACTTCGTAGGAGACGGTCTGGGCCGAGGCCCGCAAGCTGCCCAGGAGGGCGAACTTGTTGTTGCTCGACCAACCGGCGAACAGCACCGCGTAGACCGACAAGCCGGCCATGGCGAAGAAGAACAGCAAGCCGATGTTCAGGTCCGCCACGCCCCAGGTCGGGGTGATCGGGATGATTGCGAAGGCAATCAGCAAGGCGCTCATGGCCACGACCGGTGCCAGGGTGAAGATCACCTTGTCGGCAAACGGCGGGGTCCAGTCTTCCTTGAAGAACATTTTCAGCATGTCGGCGGCGATCTGGAACATACCAAACGGGCCAACGCGGTTCGGACCGTAACGGTCCTGCCACCAGCCCAGCAGGCGACGTTCGACGAAGCTGAGCAAGGCGCCCGCCACGACCACGGCCAACAGGATCACGATGGCCTTGACCACCGCGATGATCACGTCGATCACTTCAGGGGTGAACCAGGTCATTGAGCTGCCTCCTGCAGACCGTCAACGGTGAGGCCGAAGATCGCCGGAGGAATCCCCGCGAGGCCTTTTGGCAATGCAACCAGGCCAGCACCCAACTCTTCGTTGATGCGCAGTGGCAGACGCAGGGTCTTGCCAGCAACGTTCAAACTGAGCAGGGCACCGTCGTTGACGCCCAGGCGGTCGGCTTCGGACTTGGCTACGGACACGTAGGCGGCTGGAATGCGCTCTTGTACCGGCGCGGCTTTGGAAGAGGTTTCTTCGCTGCCGAACAGGTGGAAGAACGGCACAACCTGCCAGGTGCCCTGGGCCGGGTTGAACGGACGCGGAACATTGGCGAACCAGTTCAGCGAGTCACCGGTGCTTTCGATCAGGCGGGTGCCCGGGTCGCCAGCGCGGATGTGACCACCGACTTCGTCCTGGAACTTGTTCCAGGCTTGCGGCGAGTTCCAGCCCGGCGACCAGGCAAATGGCACCTGCTGACGTGGCTCGACCGAACCCGAGTAACCTTCCATGGAGAAGGCGAACGCGGTGTCGTTGTCTTGTGGCGTACGTGGCTCATGCACGCTGATGTCAGCACGCATGGCGGTACGGCCGGAGTAACGCAGCGGTTCACGGGCCAGTTTCATGCCCTTGATGCGGAACGAGGCAGACGGTGCCGCGTCGACGATGCGTGCCAGTTGCGGTGCGGCTGCGGCTGTGGCGGCAGTCACGTGGTCGAGCTGGGTCCAGTCGATCGGCTGGTTCAGCAGGGTGGCGCGCAGGGCATGCAGCCAGCGCCAGCCTTCGTGAACCAGGATGCTGGCGTCCATGTACTTCGGATCGAACACCTGGAAGAAGCGCTGGGCGCGGCCTTCCTGGCTGACCAGGGTACCGTCGCCTTCAGCAAAGCTGGCGGCGGGCAGTACCAGGTGGGCGCGGTCGCTGGTGGCCGTTTTCTGGTGGTCGGCAACGATCACCACTTTAGCCGCGTTCAGCGCTGCGTCGACCTTGGCCGAATCAGTGCGGGTGTACAGGTCGTTTTCCAGCACCACGATCGCATCGGCGCTGCCGTCGGTCACGGCTTGCAGGGCGGCGTCCAGGGACTCGCCACCGAGCATGGCCAGGCCAAGGCTGTTGGCCTCTGGCACGATCAGGCTGATGGAACCGTTCTTCTCGCGCAGCTTCAAGGCTTTGGCAATGTTGGCAGCGGCTTCGATCAGCGCCTTGGAACCCAGCGAGGTACCGGCAATGATCAATGGACGCTTGGCGGTCAGCAGGGCGTCAGCAATACGCTGGGCCAGTTCAACGGCTTCAGCGTCCAGGCCTTCAACGGCAGGCGCGCTGGCGTCGAGGGCGTGGGCCACGGCGAAACCGATGCGGGCCAGGTCGTCAGGCGCGGCGTGTACGCATTCTTCAGCGATGTCGTCGAGCTTGGTTTCAGCCAGGCTGGCGATAAACAGCGGGTTCAGCGCGTGCTGGCCGATGTTTTTCACCGCGGCGTCGAGCCACGGCTGGACGCGCATGGCGTCGGCCATGTCTTCGGCCTTGCCTTTTACCGACTGGCGCAGGGACAGGGCCACGCGTGCAGCGGTTTGGGTCAGGTCTTCACCGAGGACGAAGATCGCGTCGTGGTCTTCGATGTCGCGCATGTTCGGAACCGGCAGCGGGCTGTCGTTCAGCACTTGCAGCACCAGGCGGATACGCTCCAGCTCACCGGCTTCGATACCGGAGTAGAAGTGCTCGGCACCTACCAGCTCACGCAACGCGTAGTTGCTTTCGAGGCTGGCGCGGGGCGAACCGATACCGACGATGTTGCGACCGCGCAGCAGGTCAGCGGCTTTATCCAGTGCTTCGTCGAGGCTCAGTTTGGCGCCGTCGGCCAACAGTGGCTGACGTGGGCGGTCTTCGCGGTTGACGTAGCCATAGCCGAAACGGCCACGGTCGCACAGGAAGTACTGGTTGACCGAACCGTTGAAGCGGTTTTCGATCCGACGCAGTTCGCCGTAGCGCTCGCCCGGGGAGATGTTGCAACCGCTGGAGCAGCCATGGCAGATGCTCGGCGAGAACTGCATGTCCCACTTACGGTTGTAGCGCTCGGAGTGAGTCTTGTCGGTGAACACACCGGTCGGGCAGACCTCGGTGAGGTTGCCGGAGAACTCGCTTTCCAGGGTGCCGTCTTCAACGCGACCGAAGTACACGTTGTCGTGGGCGCCGAACACACCGAGGTCGGTACCGCCGGCGTAGTCCTTATAGAAGCGCACGCAGCGGTAGCAAGCGATGCAGCGGTTCATCTCGTGGGAAATGAACGGGCCCAGTTGCTGGTTCTGGTGGGTACGCTTGGTGAAGCGATACCGGCGCTCGTTGTGGCCGGTCATCACGGTCATGTCTTGCAGGTGGCAGTGGCCGCCTTCCTCACACACAGGGCAGTCGTGCGGGTGGTTGGTCATCAGCCATTCGACGACGCTGGCGCGAAACACTTTCGCTTCTTCGTCTTCGATGGAAATCCAGCTGCCGTCGGTGGCAGGGGTCATGCAGGACATCACGATACGACCACGGGTGTCGTTCTCGTCGGTGTACTGCTTGACCGCGCACTGGCGGCAAGCGCCAACGCTGCCAAGGGCGGGGTGCCAGCAGAAATATGGAATGTCGAGGCCTAGCGACAGACACGCCTGTAACAGGTTGTCTGCCCCATCGACTTCGAGCTCTTTGCCGTCTACGTGGATAGTGGCCATGGTTCAAAGTTCTTCGTTGGCCCGGTGTCAGCGGGCGTGGCTAATGGAATCTTGTTATTCATGTGCATCAACACAGCCTTGAAGGCGTCAGCACATGAGAAGGCGAAGGGCACGGACCCTTCGCCTTTTTAAGCGTTACGCGCCGACAACAATCGGCCTTGCCAGAGGCGGGACGGCGGCGCTGGTAGGCGCGATGCCGGCTTCGAACTCCGAGCGGAAGTATTTGATCGCGCTGCCCAATGGCTCCACGGCGCCCGGTGCGTGAGCACAGAAGGTCTTGCCTGGGCCGAGGAAACCGACCAGACCCAGCAGGGTCTCGATGTCACCCTCGCGGCCTTCGCCGTTTTCCAGGGCCATCAGCAGCTTGACGCTCCATGGCAAACCATCGCGGCACGGGGTGCAGAAGCCACAGGATTCACGGGAGAAGAACTGCTCCATGTTGCGCAGCAACGACACCATGTTCACGGTGTTGTCCACGGCCATGGCCAGGCCGGTACCCATACGGGTGCCCACCTTGCCGATGCCGCCGGCGTACATTTGCGCGTCCAGGTGCTCAGGCAACAGGAAGCCGGTACCGGCGCCGCCAGGCTGCCAGGCCTTGAGGGTGTAGCCGTCGCGCATGCCGCCGGCGTAGTCCTCGAACAGCTCCCGTGCGGTCACGCCGAAAGGCAGTTCCCACAGGCCCGGGTTCTTGACCTTGCCGGAGAAGCCCATGAGCTTGGTGCCCATGTCTTCGCTGCCTGCGCGGGCCAACGATTTGTACCACTCCACGCCGTCGCCGATGATTGCCGGCACGTTGCACAGGGTTTCAACGTTGTTCACGCAGGTTGGCTTGCCCCACACGCCCACGGCGGCAGGGAAGGGCGGCTTGGAGCGCGGGTTGGCGCGGCGGCCTTCGAGGGAGTTGATCAGTGCGGTTTCTTCACCGCAGATGTAACGCCCGGCGCCGGTGTGCACGAACAGTTCGAAGTCGAAACCCGAACCGAGGATGTTTTTACCCAGCAGGCCGGCTGCCTTGGCTTCTTCCACGGCACGGTTCAGGTGCTTGGCGGCGGTGGTGTATTCGCCACGCAGGAAGATGTAGCCACGGTAGGTTTTCAGTGCGCGAGCACTGATCAGCATGCCTTCGATCAGCAGATGGGGCAGTTGCTCCATCAGCATGCGGTCTTTCCAGGTGTTCGGCTCCATTTCATCCGCGTTGCACAGCAGGTAGCGGATGTTGATGGATTCGTCTTTCGGCATCAGGCCCCACTTGACCCCGGTGGGGAAGCCTGCACCGCCGCGGCCCTTAAGGCCTGCGTCTTTCACGGTCTGGACGATGTCGTCCTGGGCCATGTCGGCAAAGGCTTTGCGCGCGGCCGCGTAACCGTTCTTGGCCTGGTACTCGTCGAGCCAAACGGCTTCGCCGTCGTCACGCAGGCGCCAGGTCAGCGGGTGAGTCTCAGCCGTGCGCTTGATGCGGTTGGCAGGACCGAAGGAAGTCAGGGTCATGGGTAGCCCTCGAGCAATTGGGTGACGCCAGCAGGCTGCACGTCACCGAATGTGTCGTCGTCGATCATCAACGCCGGCGCCTTGTCACAGTTGCCCAGGCAGCACACCGGCAGCAGCGTGAAGCGGCCGTCCGGAGTGGTTTGGCCCAGGCCGATGCCCAGCTTGCTCTGGATCTCGCTGACCACGGACTCGTGGCCACCGATGTAGCAGACCATGCTGTCGCACACGCGAATGATGTGGCGGCCAACCGGCTGGCGGAAGATCTGGCTGTAGAACGTCGCCACGCCTTCAACGTCGCTGGCGGGGATGCCGAGGATCTCGCCGATGGCGTAGAGGGCGCCGTCGGGCACCCAGCCACGCTCCTTCTGGACGATCTTCAAGGCTTCGATCGACGCCGCGCGCGGGTCTTCGTAGTGATGCAGCTCGTGCTCGATGGCCGAGCGCTCGGTTTCACTCAAGGTGAAACGGTCTGTCTGGATAAGCGTGCTATTCATGCTTAGCGGTCCACGTCGGCCATAACGAAATCGATACTACCCAGGTACGCAATCAAGTCCGCGACCATTTCACCTTTGATCACCGAAGGGATCTGCTGCAGGTGCGGGAAGCTTGGCGTACGAATCCGGGTGCGGTAGCTCATGGTGCCGCCATCGCTCGTCAGGTAATAACTGTTGATACCCTTGGTCGCTTCGATCATCTGGAAGGACTCGTTGGCCGGCATCACCGGGCCCCACGAAACTTGCAGGAAGTGCGTGATCAGGGTTTCGATGTGTTGCAGCGTGCGCTCTTTCGGCGGCGGCGTGGTCAGCGGGTGATCCGCCTTGTACGGGCCTTCCGGCATGTTGCGCATGCACTGTTCGATGATCTTCAGGCTCTGGCGCATTTCTTCGACGCGCACGATGCAGCGGTCGTAGGCATCGCCGTTGGCCGCCAGCGGGACTTCGAATTCGAAGTTCTGGTAGCCGGAGTACGGGCGCGCCTTGCGCAGGTCGAAATCGCAACCGGTGGAACGCAGGCCAGCACCGGTGACGCCCCATTCCAGGGCCTCTTTGGTGTTGTACTGGGCGACGCCGATGGTCCGGCCCTTGAGGATGCTGTTGTCCAGGGCGGCTTTCTGGTACTCGTCCAGGCGCTTGGGCATCCAGTCGATGAATTCCTTGACCAGGCGTTCCCAGCCACGTGGCAGGTCGTGTGCGACACCGCCGATGCGGTACCAGGCCGGGTGCAGGCGGAAGCCGGTGATGGCTTCGATGACCTTGTACGCACGCTGACGGTCGGTGAAGGTGAAGAACACCGGGGTCATGGCGCCGACGTCCTGGATATAGGTACCCAGGAACAGCAGGTGGCTGGTGATCCGGAAGAACTCGGCCATCATGATGCGGATGGTGTCGACCTTGTCCGGCACCTTGATGCCGGCCAGCTTCTCGACCGAGAGCACGTACGGCAGGTTGTTCATCACGCCGCCGAGGTAGTCGATACGGTCGGTGTACGGAATGAAGCTGTGCCACGACTGACGCTCGGCCATCTTCTCGGCACCACGGTGGTGGTAGCCGATGTCTGGCACGCAGTCGACGATTTCTTCGCCGTCCAGTTGCAGGATGATGCGGAAGGCACCGTGAGCCGAAGGGTGGTTCGGGCCCAGGTTGAGGAACATGTAGTCCTCGTTGGTGCCGGAGCGCTTCATGCCCCAGTCTTCCGGACGGAAGCGTGCAGCCTCTTCTTCAAGCTGCTGCTTGGCGAGGGTCAGGCTGAATGGATCGAATTCGGTGGCGCGGGCAGGGAAGTCCTTGCGCAGCGGGTGACCTTCCCAGGTCGGCGGCATCATGATGCGCGACAGGTGCGGGTGGCCCGGGAAGTCGATGCCGAACATGTCCCACACTTCACGCTCGTACCAGTTGGCGTTGGGCCAGATACCGGTCACGGTCGGAACGCTCAGGTCGCTCTCGGAGAGGGCCACCTTGATCATCACGTCGCTGTTACGTTCCAGGGACATCAGGTGGTAGAACACGGTGAAATCGGCGCCGCTCGGCAGTCCCTGGCGCTTGGTGCGCAGGCGCTCGTCCACGCCATGCAGGTCATAGAGCATGACGTACGGCTTGGGCAGGTTGCGCAGGAAGCTCAGGACTTCGACGAGCCTGGCACGCGCCACCCACAGCACCGGCATACCGGTGCGTGTGGCCTGGGCGGTGAAGGCGTCAGGGCCAAAACGGTTATTGAGTTCGACGACCACATCCTGGTCGTCTGCCTTATAAGGCGGGATGTACAGAGCACTGCCTGTAGTCATGGTTTTTTATCGCTTTCGGTCAACGTAAAGAATGAAGCCAGGTTTTCGTTCTATAAAAGAAGCGGTTCTGGATCAGACTTCGTCGGGGCTGCGCAGGTTGGTTACCTGAATACGCTGTTCGCGGCGCTGTTCCTTTTGTGACGGCATCTCGGCGCGGTATACGCCTTGATCTCCGACAACCCAGGAAAGTGGGCGACGCTCCTTGCCAATCGATTCCTGCAACAGCATCAAGCCTTGCAGAAATGCTTCAGGGCGGGGCGGGCAGCCAGGCACGTAGACGTCCACGGGCAGGAACTTGTCCACCCCCTGAACCACGGAGTAGATGTCGTACATGCCACCGGAGTTGGCGCACGAACCCATGGAGATAACCCACTTTGGCTCGAGCATTTGCTCGTAGAGACGCTGAATGATCGGCGCCATCTTGATAAAGCAGGTACCGGCGATAACCATGAAATCCGCCTGGCGCGGCGATGCCCGGATGACTTCGGCGCCAAAGCGCGCGATGTCGTGGGGCGCCGTGAAGGCGGTGGTCATTTCCACGTAGCAGCAGGACAGACCGAAGTTGTACGGCCACAGGGAGTTCTTACGTCCCCAGTTGACCGCGCCACTCAGCACGTCTTCCAGCTTGCCCATGTAGATGTTTTTGTGGACTTGGTCTTCTAACGGATCGGAAACGGTTTCCCGTTCGCCGATGGGGTACTGCTCGTTAGGAGCATCCGGGTCGATCCTGGTGAGATTGTATTGCATCGCCAAAGCCTCATTGTTTCAGCTTCGCTTGCCGCTTACGACGAGCTTCCGGAGCCCAGTCAAGGGCGCCCACTCGGAATAGGTAGACAAGGCCTGCCAACAGAATTGCTATGAAAACGAGGGCTTCGACGAATCCGGTCCAGCCGCTTTCGCGGACGGACACAGACCAGGCAAAGAGAAAAAGGGCTTCGATATCGAAGATCACGAAGAGCATCGCGACCAGATAGAATTTGGCTGAGAGCCGCAAGCGGGCGCCACCTGTAGGCAGCATGCCGGACTCGAACGGTTCATTTTTGCTGCGGCCCCAGGCTTTTGACCCGAGGAGGCTGGAGACACCGAGCATGAAGGCGCAGAGGCCGACAACACCGAGGAGGAAAATTGCAAAGCCCCAGTTGTGGGCCATGAGTCCTGTCGCTTCGGTCATGCTGGAAATCCTTAACAGAGAGCAAAGGTCTCTGAGCTCGAAAAAGTAACGATGCAGTGACGATATGTCGCAGCGCAATCAATCGCGGTGATTTTATGGCTAAACACCGGGCAAGTAAAATTCCTATAGCGAAATTATTCGATGGAATAAGGACATAGTGCACCTTCTTGGGGCTGTAGCCCTTGTGGGGCGGGCATTAGCGGGCATTTCACCAATTATGTTTTGTTTAAGCTGTAAAGAAGTTTTCATGCTCTAAATGATAATGAATATTGTTTGCGTGGGTTTTAAACAGCTGTTCGGGGTTTAACGGAGGAAGTTGCTGTTACTTGTGCGGGTGGTGTTAGTTGGTAAGGCGGATCTTTTAACTGACTTTGGGGGCGCGGATACCGCTCTGGATCAATGTTTTGGTCGAAATTTGGTTGTGGGGGACTGTGTACATATCCGTTGCTGCGGTAACGGCGGCTTATGGTTCCGCTCTTACAGCGGGTCACTTTTGGCAAACGCCCGGAATGCCGGCGCAGCCAAAAGTAACCAAAAGGTCTTTGC